>JANYLL010000072.1 GCA_025357895.1 Ignavibacteriota bacterium | reverse complement strand
CGACCAACATTGATTGGGTAGCCCGAGTTGAGACGGTGGAAGTAGTATTTTAATCTTCACAACTGCTGGTTTATGAGATTAAAAAACCCCGCCATTCGGCGGGGTTTTCTATGATTATTCAATAAAAAATATCTTTTTTCTCTATGATGTAACAAATATCTAAAAAATACGTAGAATACATGGTTGGTTGGACACCCTTAGACTATTTCGTATCTTTGCATTGCAAATTATCTCTTGACATGACCAAACGCATTTCTCTTCTGTTTTTTCTTTTCAGTGCTTTTTGTGTTTCATCATCTCACGCTCAGCTTCTTGATCTGAGCATTCCATCCGGAGAGCTTCCATCGGATGTTGCATCTTGGCAGGATAAAAAGGATATTGTGCATCTTGCTTTTTCCATGCCGGAGGGCATTGAATTAGATAATGCCCACATAATTTTTGAAGTAACCGAAGGAGTTGAGCATACACTTATTTCAACAAGAGCAAAATTTCGCTTGCAGCCTGAGATAAACGGCTCGTTCAAGAAAAAAAGTTTTGTCTTCAATGATCTGGTAAATTCAGAAGCAATTGATATTGATTCCTCTATTAAAACACCATCGTCGATGCTGGGAAAATTGGCAGGCGGCTTTTTTGGGATCTGCTTTTATCTTGTTGATTCATCGGGCAATCATATCACTGCCGTTTCTCAGGCATGCACAAATTTTTTTGTACGCGATATTGACCCTCCTCTACTGATTAACCCGGCAAATGGAACGATGATCTCCCTAAATGGTCCACTTACATTTAGTTGGACTCCTGCCCATGTTCTATCGCAAACGGTGCATTACCAATTTAAAATGTTTCCTATATTTTCCAATCAAACACCCGATCAGGCAATGGCAAGTTCTTCGGCTGTTTATAAATCGGATGATATTTTTTCCTCAACATTTATCTATCCTTCTGATGCGCCCCAGCTCAATACGTTTCCAACTGCCAGGGGGTTTGCATGGGTAGTAACACAACTAAATGAAGATGGAAAGGCAATTGGCAAAAACTACGGAAGAAGTTTGCCGTCGGTGATCTATAAAACTACAGAACGAAAGTAAGCACAGGATCTGCCAATATCTTCTGCGAGCATCACAAATCCCTCATAAATTTTTCGCAACGCTGCAGGTTGATTCTTCAGCGCAATACGATGTTTCAGAATAGTTGAATAATCTTTCCGCGCCAGTGGACCTGTCAGGATTTTTTTTGCTACATCGTTTAAAACATTCTCTAAGGATCTTTCCATAAGCGGCGCAACGGCTTTTTTCATTTTTGAAGGAGGAATTGCTAGTGATTTGGAAAGTATTTCAATTGCACCACCAATAAGCGTTGTAAAATTCGAAGCAAAAACGACAAGGGCATGATACAGAGGAAGATCTTTGTCGCGAACTTGGATGATGCCTCTGCCGCCGATATTCTTAACGAATGTAGCCGCCCATTTTTTTGCATATTCATCATTGCTCGAAGACATATAGTAAATATTTTTCAGGAGTGAAGCATCGGCGTCGGCAAATGTTTGGATCGGATGTAACGTAAGACGCGCAACACCCTTTTGTGCCGGCAAAATAGTGCTTTCCCTTGATCCTGCACAATGCACCAGTAATTTCAAATTCTTCCCTGCGGATTTCAGGGCTTCTTTTGCCACTCGAACGATCTCATCATCTTTCGAGGCGATAAATATAATCTCCGCTCCGCCTTTCTTTGCAAGCTTTTCAAAGGATTTACTACGGGCAGGAAGATGTGTAAAAAGCTCATAACTCGCAGTTTTTGTAATTCGCCCTGCTAAGGACGAACCGACCTTGCCTTTGCCAATTATGGCTATAGAAACTCTCTTTGACATTTTTCGTAAATCTTGTGTTCTTAACTATCCAATTTGTACAGACAATGAGTCTATAAACGCAGACCACGAGTCTGCGCCACTATACTAACTCATAATTCACAACTCATAATTCAAAATTATTCTCTCATGTCAATCAAAATAGGTATTAACGGATTCGGACGCATCGGGCGTTTAGTTTTTCGCAGGGCACTTGCTCAGGGCGATATTGAAATTGTAGCTGTCAATGATCTCACCGACGCTCCGACCCTTGCTCATTTATTGAAGTATGATTCTACTCACGGCAGATTTAACGGCGAAGTGACGACCGATGGAAATGATCTCGTCGTAAATGGAAAACATCTAAAGATCACAGCTGAGCGCGATCCATCCAATCTTAAATGGGGCGAGCTTGGCGCGGATATTGTCGTCGAATCCACAGGAATTTTTGCTTCACGAGATGGCTGCATGAAACATATCAATGCCGGAGCAAAAAAAGTTATTCTCACCGTTCCGCCGAAAGATCCTGTTGATGCAATGGTTGTGCTCGGAGTAAATTGCGATACACTGACCAAAGATCATAAGATCGTTTCGAACGCTTCATGCACGACGAACTCGCTTGCGCCGATGGTGAAAGTATTAAACGACGCATTCGGATTGGAATACGGGCTGATGACGACGGTGCATTCCTATACGAACGATCAGAATATCCTCGATCTTCCACATAAAGATCTTCGCCGCGCCCGTTCAGCTGCGATCAATATTATTCCGACTTCAACCG
>JANYLL010000062.1 GCA_025357895.1 Ignavibacteriota bacterium | reverse complement strand
AGCTCAACTCCGTCAGTCCATATTGACAATGATACCGGGTTTAGGTTTAAAAGAATCATCTCATTTCCTTAGGAATATAGGCGTTCAAGGTCTTGTCATCCTCGACCGGCATATTTTAAAACATCTGAAGGCATTAAAGATCATCGGAACAATACCAAAATCACTAACTCCGAAACGATATTATTCAACTGAGAAGAAATGGCTGAAGTATTCAAAAGAGGTAGGAATACCGATGGATGAATTAGATCTGTTATTTTGGAGTATGGAAACAGGGGAGATCAGGAAATAGTAGATTGCAATTACCGAAAAATATGTTCGCACTAATAATAAAACCTAGATGACAAAACGCATTCTTCTCATCCGTCCCGATAAGATCGGCGATCTTATTTTGACATTGCCAATGGCAACTGTCATTAAACAATCGCTTCCGAATGCTCACATATCTTTATTAGTTCGTGAATACACTGCCCCCCTTGTCGGCTTAGCACCTGATGTTGATGAAACGGTGATCTACGATACCGATTTACCTCTGTTTGATACTGTTTCTTTTTTGCGCGCTACGAATTCAGATATAGTTTTTTTCTTCGGCTCGAAGTTCAAACTTACTCTCGCTGCCTTTTTGGCTCAGATACCCATTCGTGTCGGCAGAGCAGCATGGCTGCATTCATTTCTATTTAATAGACGAATATATGAGCATCGCAAAACGGCGGAGAGTAATGAGGCGGAATATAATGTGCGAATGCTTAATGAAATTGGCATCGCAACTAACTGGACTCCATTGCCTAATCTCGATCAAACGCTTATATCGAAAGTGACCCTTCCTTTTTCCGAATATATAGTACTTCATCTCACAACTGGAGGCTCCGCACCACATTGGAATGATAAAAATTTCATAGAACTGGGTTCATGGTTAAATAGAATATTTAAGATCCCGATCGTCTTAACGGGGTTGCCCCAAGATCATGAATATTTATTCAGTATCGGTGCAAGAATGAAACATAGTAATTGTAATGTTCATATACATACGAAGAGCAGTTTACTTGAACTTGCTTCGGTATTAAAAGACGCAAAACTTGTTGTTTCGGGAAGTACCGGACCGGGTCATATTGCTGCAGCTTTGGGCGTACCAACTATCGGATTATTTCCCGGAGTTGTGCCGCTATCAAAAGAGCGATGGGGATTCAGGGGGAAACAAACGATGAATCTTTCGACTCTTACATGGCCAAAGGCAGCTTGTCCCCATTGTAAGGATTGTATCTGCATTAATGAAATTTCGATGGCACAAGTCATTAAAGGCATAAAAGATTTAAATATTTATTAAAAAATATGGGCTTACTTGGATATTTATTTTTACCACTTCTCTCATTATTTACTTTAGTGAGCGGATCGGAATGGACAGTGGAGCACAAACAATCTGCAACAATCAGAAGCATCCCAAATACTGCCTTCGGAGTTGGCGAGCGTCTTGTCTTTGATATTAGTTATGGCTTCGTAACTGCCGGGCATGCCGTTATGGTCATACCTGGTTATAAATATGTAAGCGGACGAAAGGCGTTTGAGATCAATACCTATGCCGTTTCTACTTCTGCGTTTGATAACGTTTTCAAGGTTCGCGATAAGTACTCAACCTTTCTTGATGTCGAGGGCATTTTTCCGCATCGTTTTGAACAGCATGTTCAAGAAGGAAATTATAGCAGGGATTATGATGCATTTTTTGATCAGGATGAGCTTACCGCTGAATCCAATGACGGAACAAAGTCCAAAATTCCGAAATATGTTAATGATATCTTAAGTGCATTTTATTATGTTCGAACACTCGATCTGACAAATTACCATAAAGGAGATAAAATATCTCTACAGAATTTTTACGACGGCAAGACTCATCCGCTTGATGTGATGATTTTGGGCAGACAACGCATTGAAGTCGAGGCAGGCACATTCGACTGCATTGTTGTCGAGCCCATGGTGGTTGAAGGCGGCCTCTTCAAGAATGAAGGCTCTATCAAGCTCTGGCTGACCAACGATGCAAATAAGATGCCCGTGAAAGTATCGACGAAAGTTATTATTGGCTCGATTGATGTCACATTGACAAAATACCAGGGGTTGAAGAATCCTGTCACTGCAAAAGTAGATGATTAACACTATTTATTTTCAGAATTGAATTATACAACACACAAACCACAAAATCCAAGCACATCGCTGCCCCCTGTTCTTATTATTCTTCACGGATATGGAGCTGATGAATTCGATCTGATTCCAATCGCTGCAAAACTCGATCCCCAATTTCTCACTATAAGCATCCAAGCACCTATCAAATTGGGATGGAGCGGGTATGCATGGCATCATTTGGAGCAAACAACCTCGGGTTTGAAAAGCGATAATAAAAGCAGGATAGAGAGCGAAGCCTTATTGATGGAATCATTGCCTGAAATCATTAAGAAAGAAGGAGGCGATCCGAATCAAGTTTATCTAATGGGATTCAGCCAAGGTTCAGCAATGTGCTATTCACTTATTGGCAGACATGACTTTGATAAGTTAGGGCTGAAAGTTCGCGGAGTGATCATCATGTCCGGTTATATTCCCGAAGATGTTATTGAGCCTCTTCGCAAAAAAGATCTTTCTTCAATTCCATTTTTTCTCTCGCATGGCTTACATGACGATCTTATTCCTCCGATAGCCATGAAAGTCGCTATAGACATCCTTGAAAAAACCGGAGCAAAAACTTTTGCAAAAGATTACGAAATCGGACACGGACTTACTGAAGAAACTGTTTCAGACATCCGAAAATGGATTCAGACAGTCGTTAGTCGTTAGTCTTCATCAGACAAATGCACTTAGACTAACAACTAAAAACCAAAGACTAAATACTAATGGCTACAATGATGGCGCTTCGCAAGACGGAGCGTAAGCGCGGCGCAGAATTACAGGAAATTCCGATACCTGAAATAAAATCGAATGAAGTACTGATAAAGATCGAAGCATCGAGTCTTTGCGGGACTGATGTACATATTTACGAATGGGATTCTTGGGCACAATCGCGTATAAAGAATGTTCCCTATACCGTTGGTCATGAAACTACGGGCACGGTAGTCAAAGCCGGTAGTGGAGTCGGCAGAGCAAAAGAAGGAGATATTGTTTCTGTAGAAACTCATATTCCCTGTCTTCATTGCAAACAGTGCATGACAGGTCAGATGCATATTTGCCACAATCTTCAAATTTTGGGAGTTGACCGCGACGGTGCGTTTGCAGAGTACCTCGTCGTGCCGGATGTAGTTCTTTGGAAAAATGATACGAGCATCTCGCCTGAATTTCTTTCAATCCAAGAACCACTTGGCAATGCGGTTCATGCTACGCTTATCGAACCTGTTCATGGGAAAAGCGTCGTGATCTTAGGCGATGGTCCTATCGGCTTATTTGCTGTCGGCGTTGCACGAGCAGCCGGCGCAACAAAAATATTCCTTACCGGGATGGAGCCATTCCGCATGGACATCGGGAAAAAAATGGGCGCAGATATTCTGATCGATGTTACAAAAGAAAATGCCGTCGAGATCGTTAAAGATGCAACGGGTGGAATCGGCGCTGATGTCGTGATCGAAATGTCCGGCGCACCTCGTGCTATGACAGATGGAATCGCAATGCTACGCCGCGGAGGAAGATATTGCTTCTTCGGAATCTACAAAGATAATCTCGTTCCTACCCCTCTGAATGATATCATCTTTAATGGCGGTACATTCTACGGAATTAACGGCAGGCTTATGTTTGATACGTGGTTTACGGTATCGAATCTTCTCTCATCGAAACGCCTGGATGTTACGCCTGTCGTCACGCATAAAATGCCGCTTACAGATTTCGCGAAAGCATTTGAGATGATGATCGAAACACCGAAGAAAGTCGGGAAGATTGTGCTCTTTCCTGATGCTTCAATGATGAATGGACGTTGATTTTTTTTTAATATTTTTCCAAATTTTAAATTTTTAATTTGAATTCTTTATTACAAATCGGTCATTCGCCTGACCCAGATGATGCTTTCATGTTCTATGGCTTCGGCTCCGGGAAAGTTACCATTCCGGGATTTACGATCGATCATGTGCTCGATGATATTCAATCGCTGAATGTCCGAGCTATGCAGGGTGAACTTCCCGTTACTGCCATCAGCGCTCATGCCTATCCTTATGTATCAGATAAATATTGGATCATGAAAACCGGCGCTTCGATGGGCGAAGGATACGGTCCTATCATCGTCTCGAAAAAATATAAGACGATGGATGAGTTGAAAGGTAAAGTAATTGCACAGCCCGGAAAATTAACAACTGCAAATCTTCTTTTGCAAATTTGGTACGGCGATATTGAATCCAAAGAAATGGCATTCGATAAAATCATCGATGCTGTTCTCAACGATGAAGTTGATGCCGGACTTCTCATCCATGAAGGTCAGCTTACATGGGGTGAATATGGATTGAATAAGCTCATTGATTTTGGTACAAGATGGCAATCCGAAACAAACGGTTTACCCCTTCCGCTCGGTCTTGATCTTGTCAGAAAAGATATGACGAAAGAAGCGGCTGTAACGATCCGCGAGGCACTTCAAGCCTCAATCAAAGCCGCTTACGACGATCCCGAAGGTTCTATCCCTTATGCGATGCAATGGGGTCGCGGCATAGACACAAAGCTCGGCGAAAAATTCGTGAAGATGTATGTCAATGACGTAACCTACGACATGGGCGAACGCGGCAAGAAAGCATTAGAGCATCTTTTTAAGATGGGATCAGATAGAGGGATAATTCCGGTAGTACCGGAAGTGGAGTTATTGTGATTCCTTTTCTTATTCTGACTTACATGTCCTTCTTCGCTTCCCTGAGAATTACAATTTTAAAATTGCACTGTCAAGGCAATTCTCATTAGGGAGAAAAAAAATATGACTAAGATAATTTCCTCACCGCCATCGATCACGATTTTATCCCGCAGAATTCCCATATGGGCAGCACTTCTCGCCTATCTTGCTTTTATGCTGCTCGTTTATTCGCCACTTCTTCTCGGACAGCGATTCTTTTGGGAAGATTTTTTTATCCGGGACTAC
>JANYLL010000432.1 GCA_025357895.1 Ignavibacteriota bacterium | reverse complement strand
TGGAAAGAGTTGGATAATGCTGAATAACGGTTCGTTGGCTAAAGGAGCTTCTTTACTTGAACCCAATGACTCGTTTCTCTTTGCACATACCGATAGCAGTTTATTTCGATCAGGTTACAAAGAAACAAGCTGGACTCCCATTCTTACTCATTTAAAAATAGCTACTTTAACGTTGACTGGTTCTACTATTTTTGTCACCGCTCTTATTAAGAACGGTTGGGGTTTTCTTCGGTCTAAAGATAACGGACGAGTATGGGATACTATTAATGTTCCGGGGTCTATGCTTATTGCTGGTGGTACTGATCTTTTTGCCGGCGTTCCAGGTAATTCAAGTCCTATAAGTATTTCTCATGATAGCGGGCAAACATGGTCGAGTATCGGAGCACCAATCCCTCATCGCCTTGAAGCACTTATCGTAAGTGGTCCTAATATTGTTGATGGGACTGAAAGCGGAGGTCTATGGTATCATCAGCTTAATGTTTCGAGTATTGTAATCGCTGAAACCTCCGGGCTTTATATTACCCTTTCTCCCAATCCTTCAACCGGCATCTTCACCATCCGCAATGCACCGGAAAATCTTACAAGCCTCACGATCTTTAATGTCCTCGGCGAAAAAGTGATGGGGCTTTCAAAGCCGAATGCGGCGGACTTCGAGATCGATCTCTCGGCGCTCCCCGCGGGGATGTATTATGCGAGGCTTACTATGGTGAATTCTTTTGATATAAGAAAGATAATAAAGGAATAAAGCGGCAAATAACCTGTATTATCTTTTTATTAATTTCTTGCATGTTGCCCTTTTTTTTCATATATTTGTATTCTGTTTTCGGAGCAATTTTTCACTAACTTAACAAACCACAATGAAACATCTCGTAGTACTTATATGCATTTCAACAGTTCTTCTTTCTTCATGTATGAAGAAAGATTCGGCTGCTACCGATACCACCATGAAAGTGGATTCGACTAAGCAGAAAAATATTGATACCTATAAAGTTGTTCAGGGAATGTTCAGCTCCGGTAAAATGGATGATCTGAACAAATATATTGCCGACGACTTTAATGAACATACCCCTTGGCCAGGGCAAAAGCCCGGTTTAGCAGGTTTGAAAGAGGGAATGACAGGTTTCCGCGCCGGCTTCCCTGATTTGAAGATCACTCCGAAAGAGGTTACTTCTGATGGCGATTGGATCTTTGCTCATTATAATATGAGCGGTACCAATACCGGATCGTTCATGGGAATGCCTCCGACAGGCAAAAAGATCGATATTGACGGTATGGAGCTTATCAAGCTTACAAATGGTAAAGCAACTGATCATTGGGAATACAATGAAGGCAGAAAAATGATGGAGCAATTGGGCTTAATGCCCCCAATGGGGGCTCCACCTGCCGATGCAGGCAAGACCATGCCAGCCGGAAAAAAGGGTTGATCTAATTTAAAAGAAAAAAACAGCGTCCGGAAACAAACCGGATGCTGTTTTTTTTCGTATATTTTCGTATAAATGAAATAATGTGAACGCCCTACGGGTTTTTACGTGTTACACGTTATGTTAGTTAATTACACACTATTGCGGTTATGACAAAAGCAGATATCGTTAATCGCGTCGCCAGTGCGACAGGTGTTACCAAACTCGAGACGGAAATTCTCGTGGATGGATTCTTTAAGACGATCTCCGAAGCACTTGCTGAAGGGGAGCACTTTGAGATCCGTGGTTTTGGCACTTTTAAGGTCAAACAGCGGAAACCTCGTATCGCGCGCAATCCTCGTACCGGAGAACCGGTACCGCTCGATGTTCATTACGTGCCCACCTTTAAACCTTCCCGCGAGCTTCGTGCGATGATCGATACGAAGATGAAATCTAAAAAATGATCCCCAGCACCATTATCGATTGACCACCATAGATTTATCCCCTTTATAGGACACTTTGAGCGCCCAAGAATCAACATCGTCCTCGACCGAAAATAAGCCGTCATCCACGCGAATCGAAGATATACTTCTGGAGCGGCTGAAGAACGAGCCGGAAGTTAATCCTCAGATCGGAAAACCGATCCTTTTGGCAATACTTTCTATTATTTTTGTCATCGGAACGGTTATCTATTTTATATCCGCCAAACCTGAAAAATATTTAGCCGAAGACCAGCATAAAGAACAGAAAAGTCCGCGAACTGCCGATTCTTCGGATATCAACTCCAAGCGCATGAAATTTGCGCCGATGACGGATTCTTTGCTGCAGGTAATTGCAGTCAATCCAAATGATGATCAGGCACACCTGATGCTTGCTAATGTGTATTACGAAACCGAATTTTGGGAAAAAGCAAAAACCGAATATGAAATTTTCCTGAAGAAAAATCCGGAAGATATAAATGCGCGGCTCGATTATTCATTTGTGATCTCGCAAACGACAGGGGATTTCAAAATAGCCCTTGACCAGATAAAAAAAGCATTAAGTTACGATGCTGAAAATGTCGATGCACTTTTTAAGGCAGGCATGATGACGATCCGTGCGAATCTTGATAACAAGAAAAAAGCTGTTCGCGAAGCGATTCCATATTTCAACCGCGCACTTGCGTCAGCAAAAAAACAACATAACGATAAAATGGCAGAGCAGATAGAGCAAGTTATGGCGGAGCTGAATAAAGTGCAGGAGTCGCCTGCACCGTAAATTCTTTTATTCCTCTGGCTGTCCTAAGGCAAATAATTCATCTGCCTGAAGCATCTGAGCAGCTTTTTCGATCGGCAATACCTCTTCGATTTCTTTTCCTGGGCTGCTTGCACCTAACTCTTTAAATCTCCGCGCTCTCACTAACATACGACTTTCAATAGAACTTCGGGCTGAATTAAAAGCATCGACCGCTCCATTTAATCCTTTTGCAATCTTGTTAAGATTTGAAGTGAGTATAGAAATACTTTCGTGAAGATCTTTTCCTAACTTACTGATCTTTTCGGCATTCTCTGCCAGATTCTCCTGCCGCCAGCCATAAGCAACACTTCGCAGCAGAGCGATAAGGGTCGTCGGGCTTGCAGGAATCACGCGCTCATTAACTCCAAATTCGATAAGGGACGGATCGAATTGTAATGCTGCAGTAAAGACGGATTCGCCCGGTAAAAAAAGCACGACAAATTCCGGCGCTGGATTAAACTGCTCCCAATAATTTTTTCTGCTGAGTGCAGAGATATGACCTCGTATTTGTTTCGCATGGAGTGCAAGTTTTTGATTGCGGATATTTTCATCTGTTGTATCCATTGCCTCAAGATATTCTGATAGCGGAGCTTTTGCATCAACGATTATCGATTTGCCTCCCGGCAGTTTAACGATAAGATCGGGGCGAAGTCTCCCATCCTCAGTACTTTTTGATTCCTGCTGGGTAAAATCGCAATGCATTCATCTCAGACGCGCGGGCATTGGGGAGAGATACAACTTAAACGTGTGGTTGAAATGGCAGGAATGCTTGAGCATTGCGATTTTA
>JANYLL010000393.1 GCA_025357895.1 Ignavibacteriota bacterium | reverse complement strand
GACAATGCTCCTCAGCTTTATCAAGTAAGATGTTATTCTCACTGATTTGAATGACTTTCTTTTTCTTCATCCAGCCAATTGAAACGAAAAGCCGCCGACATTCATCGGCGGCTTAATCTGCTGATACATAATACTACAAAGATACGCTTTACTTTTACGGCGTTTTCCAATCCCCGAATTTATGCGATGTACCGACAAAAGTAATTGTACCAGAGCCGACATTGATTTTATTAACTCCGCTATTTGTTTCTGTTGGAAAGATGTCATAAGCAAGTTCCGAGTTATTCGGCGACCAGAAAGCTCGGCTTGAATTTGCAGAGATAACCTTTGTTTCTGTCGAACCGGTTGAAGTCCCTATCGTATATGTATCATACGAAGTTGAATTGCCTGAAGTTGACGTTGTTGCCTGGAATGCGATCTTATCCATTCCTGAATGAGACCATTGAACACCAAAGATCGCAAGATATTTTCCGGGAATAAGCGTTGCCTGCACATTTCCGGATAGATCAATTATTTTAAGAGCGTCGGCAATATTCGTAGAAGTGCCGGTATCAACTGCAAATGCAAGCTCGGTTCCATCGTTACTCCAGGTGATGAATTTTCTGAAATTCCCGTTAGCTTTTGCGATACTATAGATCTTTGTCGGCGTACCACCGCTCGTTGATATGGTGTACACTGCGTCTTCGATTGGTGTATGGCTGAGGAATGCGATCTTATTCACACCCGATGCCGGGCACCATGCCTGAGCCGTAATTTGCATGCTATCGGCAAGCGCGCGGCTATAAATTGTTTGCACATTGCTTCCGGAAGCGACTCCTCCGGAAACTGATACGTCAACGGTTTTAATAATATAGCTGCCCCATGCACTTGCAAATTGCGGATGCTCGATAAATGAAATACTGGCTCCGCTGGTTGACCATGTTGCTGAATTGGCCATCAGACTTGTTGTCGCACAGGTATAAACATTTGCCACATCCGTTTGGTCGGAATCCGAAACAGCAATAGTACTATAACCAGTTGCAGAGCCATGTGAAGTAACAGAATACAACCCGGTGAACGCCCATGCAGGGTGAGCATCATGTGTCACTTGTGTGCTTGTCGGCTGATTATTCAAAGACGAATTTGGATCCTGCCTGCATCCCGTGACGAGAGCAACGGCAAAGATCATGATTAAAAAAGAGAACAGTAGTTTTTTCATGGTGATGGTTTTGAAGTTGTATTGATAGAAAAATTACCCTACAAAATTACCAGATTAAAAAAAAATTAGGATACTCTCCGGGTACTCTATCTTTTGGAATCTTGTTTTTGGGGGAAGCAAACAATAAAATTACAGTTGCAATTTTAGCTACGTTGAGAATGACCAATTGAGTGAAACGAAATACTATCGGGTCTTTGATGTCAGCTTTTAAAAACCACTGCCTGACCAGATGGCATTGCTAATGGCTGCTCAGGCTTATTTGCGAAGAATTCATCGACTGCTTGTCTTGCACCGGGGCAGGTTGGGAAACCGTAATCATCGAAAATGATAAAGCCGCCGGACATGAGACGCGGATAGATGAAATTGAGCGAGTCTATAATAGATTGATAAATATCGACGTCAATATGAGCGAACGATATTTTGGAATTTTCTAAGCCTTTGAATGTATCCGGGATAAATCCTTTATGCGTGACGACCAGATCAGGATGTCCGACTCTGGCGCTTACTGCTTCTTCGCTGGTATCTTTGAAGTCGCCTGATTTATGCCAATCTTTTTGCGCATTCACATCGGGCATACCTTCGAAGGTATCGAAGAGATGAAGTTTTGTGCCGCTCTGCTTTCCGTATTCGGCAATGACCTTTGCAAGCAATATCGCTGTACCGCCTTTATACACTCCGCATTCCCAGAACTCGCCGCCGAGAGCAAGAGCTTGTTTACCGAATGTATAGAGCACGTAACATCTATCAGCAGTGACGAGCGTATATTTTTCCGCAGATTCAACAAAAGGTTTGAACTCGCCATAGCCAAGCCAAGGGCTGAAATATGGTTTATAAAACTGCGCGTCGGGAATTCCGCGGACGGTTTTTACCTTCTGTACCTTTAATGAAGTGAAAAGATTAATGAATCTTTCGATCTTTTTGAGCATAGTATGATATAATGAGGTAGAAAAACCCGAATTGAGTAACTCACGTGCCAGAAATTTTTAAAGAATGGAATTACAACCAATGCTTTTGCATCCTATTGGTATCATCCGAACGCCATTTACCGACCGCGTCGATGCTCCACGCCAGCCGGATCATAGCGGCAGAGGGTCTTCGGGAAAGATCATTCTCGAACCCGGAAATAATTATGAACAGGCATTAGAAGATCTGGATGGTTTCGAAAAAATATGGTTGCTCTATCAATTTGACCGCAATACCAGTTGGAAACCAAAAGTGCTCCCGCCTCGTGGAGATAGAACCAAGCGCGGAGTTTTTGCAACGCGTTCGCCGCATCGACCGAACCCCCTCGGTCTTTCTCTTGTCACATTACTAGAAGTTAACGGAAGAAATATTTACGTGGATGGAGTTGATATTTTAGATAGAACTCCTATCTTTGATATCAAACCATATCTCGCTTATGCTGAAGCATTCCCAGATGCGAGAGCAGGATGGTTGGAAGAAACGATACATACTGAGTCGTTAAAAGAACACCGTACTTTTCTCATTGAGGGAATCGCTCTTGAACAATTAGAATGGCTAAGGGAAAATTTTCAAATCGAGTTGCTGCCTATTGCGGAAAAGGTTTTGGGGCTTGATCCTTTTCCCCATCCATCACGACGAATTTTCAAAGAAAAAGATGGTTTTTTTATGATGGCAATAAAGAGCTGGCGCGTTTATTATAAAATAGAAGAGAATACAATTACCCTTTCAAAAGTATCAAGTGGATATACAACGGAAGCTTTACACGTTGAGGATAAATCTATTCATCAAAAAGAAGCTCATGAAGCGTTTCATAGGTCATGGTAAGGGAGCTATTCCTCAGCCATTGTCCTGAACCTGACTCTATTGAAGAATTGTTACATCCCCCTCAATTAAAAGTGTAAAGAAAAATTTATGGGTAGAGCATTCGAATTCCGAAAAGTACGTAAAATGAAACGCTGGGACAAAATGTCAAAAGCATTTACTAAACTGGGCAAGGAAATAGCCGTAGCTGTTAAACTTGGCGGACCTGATCCGGAATCCAACCCACGTCTGCGTGCAGCTATTCAGAATGCTAAGGGCGTGAATATGCCTAAAGACCGCGTCGAAGGGGCGATCCACCGCGCTTCGAGCAAAGACGCCGCCGATATTCAGGAAATTGTATATCAAGGGTACGGTCCTCACGGCATCGCTCTTGTGATCGAATGCGCCGCCGATAATCCCACTCGTACCGTTGCAAATATTCGGACGTATTTCAATCGTGCAGGAGGAACAATGGGTACATCAGGCTCACTCGATTTTATGTTCGAGCGCAAAGGGGTTTTCAAAATACCTGCAGCGGGAATAAATATGGAAGAGCTTGAACTCGATCTTATTGATTTTGGAGCCGAAGATATAACGAAAGAAGATGACGAGATCATCGTTTTTACTTCATTTCAGGATTTTGTCGGAATGCAAAAAGCTCTCGAAGAAAAAAATATTGCCGTAACCGAAGCAAAGATCGAGCGCATTCCAACTACGACAAAAGAACTCACAGAAGAACAAGCAAACGAAGTCTTTGAAATGATCGAAAAGGTTGAAGAAGATGATGACGTGCAGGCAGTTTATCATACAGTAGCATAGATTCTTTTAAACTGTATCCATTTATATTCAAAATAATAATTGCATTTTCGTTTTTGGTGCGAAATTTGCATATTTTTCCTCAGACTGACTACTAAATAAGACTCTTTTCATTACTTTTGAAGTTCGCGGGATTGCATTAAAAGTATTGAATGCATTACCGGTTTTTTTTCTGTACGAAAATGTGATTGTTGGAAGGATACATCATCGGTGACTGATATTGAATTAGATCGCTTCCGATTAGCGAAAATTCGGAGCCCTTTAAAAAGGATTCCGTTGTTGAATGCTATTGCTCTCGCCTGCCAACGGTACGAAGTGTCCTATGCTCTCGAACTGCTCCGTGAAGCACTTTTTTTATCCGAATCAGCAGGGAAGTCTGTTTACCTCGCTCAGACAAATTTAAATCTCGCCCGGTGGCTTGGTGTTGGAGGAATGTTCGAGGAAGCATTCAAACATCTTTCCATTGCAAAATCTCTTTTCCAAAAACTTAAAGATGAGGATGCGCTGATTGATGTCCAATTAGTAAATGCAATGATCCTATCTGAAAAAGGAGAATTCGAGGAAGCCTTCAATTATGCAGAATTAGTATATCAATTCCGTAGTACTCTTCGTACATCCAACGCATTCACTGAGCGTGTTTTGGTCAGTAGAGACCGAATCGGAGGCGGAGAGATAACCGAAGAAATATCAAGAAGGAACAACGATCTTAAATTAGCGAATGCAACCCGCGTCATGGCAATGGTAGAAGCTTCGCGCATGAATTTTTCTAAAGCGTTATATTATTTAGATGCAAATTTTGAACTATGGCTGAGCTTAGGGGAGACTCAGGAAGCTGCAACAGCAATGAATAATGCGGGCTCAGTGTATGCCCGCATTCGTGAATATCCCCGGGCAATCGAATTCTTTCAAAGGGCTTTGGCAATTTACAGATCAAGAGGAGCGAATGTCAATATGGTGACTGTCCTCTCGAATCTCGGCAACATCAGGCGTGAAATCGGAGATTATTCCAGTGCTTTTGCAAACCTTAATGAAGCAATGGCTATACTCGGCGACTACAGCCATCCACCCTCCGAGATCGAAGTAACATTGCAATTCGCAAAATACTATAATGGATTGCAGGATTACGCAACTGCATATTTATGGGCTACAAGAAGCCTAGAAATTATCAATGTGCGAAGTGTTCGTACTCTCAAGAGTGAAGTCCATTCCGTTTTGGGCAAAATCCTTTTTTTTCTGAAGCGGTATGACGAAGCCGTGCAAATCCTGAATGAGGGGTTAGTAGTTGCCGAAAAAACAAACAGTCTCGAATCTGAGGTGCGCTGTCTGAAATATCTTTATCTTTCTATGAAAGATCTTGGTCGAATTGGTGAAGCTTTTTCCTTTCTTGAGCGATTCCAAGTCGCCGAGTCCTCTTTTCTTCAAAATCAACTTCAATTGACTGATAAAGCAATCCAAGAAAGATTTACCACAAAATTTGCGCTCACAAGCGATACCGTCTATCGAGCTGAGAATAATAGCCTTACAAGCGACGTAGAGCGGCTTACACAGGAACTCAGCAGAGTAATGCGTCAGGTTAAGAAAAAGGATGATGTCCTTGGAAAACTAAAAAAAGAAAGTTCGACTCTCGTTAATTATTCTCGCGAAACCCAGGAAATCCTCAAACCCTTACTCACCAAAATAAATCAAGAGTCCAGAGACTCAAAGTATGAATTGGATAGAGCCAAGAAATTACAGGAAGTGCAGCCGCATTTTATCAGGGAATTGCGACGACGATATCCCTCTCTATCAAAAGCGGAAGTTAAGATCTCTGGCCTCTTAAATTTAGAAATGTCCTCCATTGAGATCGCTTCCCTCCTGAATGTCTCAGTCAGAACTGTAGAGAATCATCGTTTGCATATTCGTAAAAAGCTTCAAATTGATGAAAATCAATCTATTCAAGAAGTATTAACCCAAATTATATAATAGGCTCTAAAAATGAGTAGGAAATAAGTAGTAAATAAGTAGAGTTCCATCTGTATAATCCTCATTCAACAATCGAAACAAATTGAGTATAAAATGAGTAATAATTAGGAGAAAATATTGAGTAAGTTTGCAGTATCGAAATTATCACATAGTATCTTGATAGGTTTTTAGAACTATGTTGCCCCCCCGAATTTCGATAAGTTTATATACGTCGAAAGATTGCTATTTCTATGCGGAAATTTTTTATCATCGTCTCTATTTTTTTCCTTTCGTCAAACGGATGGTCACAACCACGTCTACGCAATGATATCGGTCTCTTCTCGGCGCCTGGTGATTCAGATTCCGTTTGCTCAATAATCCCATATTATGGTACCTTTGATGCTAACGGTGTGAGCGCAGATACGAAAGCGTTTGATTTTACACTCTATGATCGCCTGGGTAACCCCCTTACCCTTTCGAAGATCTTAACGCAAAAGAAACCCGTATTGCTCATTAGCGGAAGTTATACTTGTCCAATATTCCGATTCCAGGTACCTACGATCAATGAGGTTGTAAAGAGATATGGCGATCAGGTTAATATTTATATTGTCTATACATTCGAAGCACATCCTGTCATCGATGAACAACCATTTGGAGATGATGTTGAATCCGACAATAGAAATCAGCAGGAGAATATCTTATTTAGACAGCCGAAAAATTATGGCGAGCGTAAATCTCTTGTGGATAGTATGCTCAAATCAATGGAGATCAATGCTCCGGTTATCATCGACGGACCTTGTAATGAATGGGCTACACACTTTGGCCCCGCTCCCAATAATGCTTATCTGATCGATACGAGCGGAACAGTGGTTTCAAAACATCCATGGTTCAACCGTTCACCAAATGATATTATTGCTGAAATCGCTACCTTACTCCAAGGAAGATCCGAAAATACTTCTCCGGCAGATTCAGGTATTTTTTCCTTTAATGCTCAGAGAAATCTCGCAGTTTCCGGAACAGCCGGAGAAACACTTGAACTTGGAGGTTTTATCGTGAACGCATCGAATGCAGATGCAATCGTGAACATCGCGCGAATCCAAAATGATCTGCCTTCAGATTGGAAGTCCTCGCTCTGCTCCAATGTTTGTTTCAGTACTGCCACGGACTCAACATCATTACGTATCCTATCACATTCTTCCCAAGAGTTTAAGGTATATTTTTATACTTCAAAAAATCGCAATCAGGGAGATCTTACATTACAACTTTCTAACCCCCATAATCCTTTGAACAAGCAAACACTGGTGTTTCATGCGACAACAGAAGAAAATGCATCGGTACTAACAACTGCACTGCGTGAGCCTTATCTCATAAAGCTTTTTCCAAATCCCGTAATTCAAACCCTTAATATTTCAACCGCTTTACCATATACACAATTACGAATACTCAATGAACTTGGCAGAACGGTTTTTCAGGACTCGCGATCAGAATCTCAGGATGTATCCATTCTTCCGGCAGGGATCTATTATATTCAATTATATTCGGCACACCATTCAATTATTGGTTCAGCTAAATTTATTAAGGACTAGAGAGTTTTCTTCCCCACGATTTGCTTCCTCAGATTCCGAATATGTATTAAGCAGCAGCTTATTATCCAATAATTTCTAAATTCCATAGGAACACTTTCTCCTTTTTTTACGTATTCACCTCTGTCACAATATATGGGATACCATAGAAAAAAATGAAACCACATCCTCAAAACGTATCTGAGGAGTCGCGGGAAGTTCTTGATGATATCAGGCGATTAGTACAAACTATCCGTCTTGCTTCGCGTGAGTCAGAGAAAAGCGTTGGTCTAAGCGCTGCGCAGCTTTTTGTGCTCCATAAGCTGGGTGAAGAAAAAGGACTTTCCATAAATGATCTTGCCAAAAGGACACTGACACATCAAAGCTCTGTTTCAGTGATTGTACAGAAATTAGTTGAAAAAAATCTGATAAGCAGGGCCCGTCCTTCTCATGATGCCAGGAAATTAGAGCTCACTCTAACAAAAAAAGGAAGATCAGTGATAAAGAAGGTACCGCATACGATACAGGATAGACTTTTAGCAGCCCTAAGTAAAATGAAGCCCGCCATGCGCTGCCAGTTTGCAACTACATTAACGGCATTTCTCCACTCCGCAGGTATTAAGGGCAGAGCGCCGATGATGTTCGACGATGTCAGCTTTAAGAAAAAATAAAGGTACGAGCATACTATCTTCTTATATTTGTATTTTATGTATTACATACAACTTATTACTCATTTTCTATATTGATCACATTTCTCGGACTTCGCACATGCATTTATCATGTTCCTGATCTTGCTAAAGCAAAAGAATGGTATTCTGCCGTTCTGATCACGCAGCCATATTTCGATGAGCCGTTTTATGTTGGCTTTGATGTCGGCGGCTTTGAACTCGGTCTTGATCCGAATATGGAAGGCGTTACTCCCGGCACAAACATTGGGACCTATTGGGGAGTTGATGATGTAGAGGATGAATACGCAAGGCTCTTAGATCTCGGCGCAACCGAGCATCATGCGCCGCAAGATGTTGGCGGTGGGATAATCGTTGCGTCGGTGCTCGATCCGTTTG
>JANYLL010000378.1 GCA_025357895.1 Ignavibacteriota bacterium | reverse complement strand
AGATCAAAAGTATGAAAGTAGAGCATCCTTTTATTCCCTCAACAATTTCCGTTGCCCATTTTTCTGCGCCGATTATTCCATGCTGATCGATCCAGACTTGAATTCCATCAGCCCGCAGCTTTTCTGCAAGCGAAAGCGCTTGTACGGAATCTTTGCGGGAATAAGAGATGAAGATATCAGCCACGTAAGCAGTCGTTAGTTATTAGTCGTTAGCAGAGAATTCATAATTTTCAACTTACATTTCCTGCAAATATTTCCTTACAAATCTGATCGCCAATGCTCCTTCGCCGACGGCGGATGATATTCCTGCAAGCGCTCCGGAGCGTACATCACCGGATGCAAAAATTCCGGGAATACTTGTCTCTGGAATATACGGCTCTCGTTCTAATTTCCAGAACGTATTGTAGGTTCTTTCTTTTTTCAGATCACTTCCGCTAAGAATAAAACCTTTTTCATCCTTGAGCACAACATCATTTAACCATGCTGTCCCGGGTCTTACACCAATATAAATAAAAAGTGCTTTCGCCGGCACCGTAGTTTCAACTTCTGTTTTGGTATTTTTTAGTGTGATATGTTCTAAAACATTTTCACCTGTAGCTGAGAGCACTTCCGTATTCGGATGTACTTTTATATTCGGCGTCTTGCTGATATTCTCTACTAAATAATTTGCCGCAGCTTGCTTGAGTGTATCCTGACGGATAAGTATATGTACTTCTTTTGCAAACTTTGACATATACATCGCTGCCTGACAAGCAGAATTTCCGCCGCCGACAATATAAATATTTTCATCATGGCAAGCATGTGCTTCCACAGAAGCTGCACCATAATATACACCTGCTCCGGAGAATTTTTCAATGCCGGGAATTTCGAGTTTGTGATACGAAGCCCCTGTTGCAATAACGATCGTCTTACTATGAACGAGAGAGCCGTCACTGAGCTCTATGATCTTATATCCATCTTTTACGGAAATACTTTTTACTCCTTGCGGAGTAAGAATTTCCGTGCCGAAGCGCAGCGTTTGTGTGATCGCTCTTCTGCTTAGCTCTGCTCCTGATAAGCCTGTCGGGAAGCCAAGATAATTTTCAATTCGTGCGCTGCTCGATGCCTGCCCGCCCGGATTACTTTTCTCGATGAGCAGAGTTTTTAATCCTTCGCATGAACCATAGACCGATGCAGCAAGGCCTGCCGGACCAGCACCGATAATGACAACATCATACATTTTCTCCGATGCCTGCTGCCGAAGCCCAATTTTTGCACCAAGATCACTCAGTGTCGGATCGACAAGAAACGACCCGTCCTTCAATACAACAAGAGGCAGAGTTGATCTGGAAATATCAGAGCTGATAAGATATTTTTCTGCATCTTCATGAGATTCAACATCCATCCAAAGGAAGGGGACTAAATTTCCCGAGAGAAATTCCTTGAGCTGATGTGATTTCGGCGACCATTGAAATCCTATGATCCTTATACCGTCATGATCAGGTTTATATAATGCCTGCCAATCATCAAGCATATCGGTGATCACCGGATATAGTTTTTCTTCAGGAGGATCCCACGGTTTAAGCAAATAGTAATCGAGCTTTACAGTATTAATTGCCTTGATGGCAGCTTCGATATCCGAATATGCAGTAAGCAATATCTGTTTGGTATCCGGAAAAATTTCTCTTGCTTTTTCGAGGAATTCAATTCCTTCCATTTCAGGCATCCGTTGATCTGAAATACATAATGCCACAACTTCATTTTTTAATTTCAGCTCTTTAATAAGTTCAAGAGCTTCTATTGCTGATTCAGTTGTAACGATACGATACTCCTCGCGATATTTATTTCGGATATCACGTCCAATTGCACGAAGAACCTGCGCGTCGTCATCTACAATGACAATAAATGGAAGTTTCATTTCTGTAAATATCGAGATCTATTTTTGTTTAAGCCGATTGTTGAACTTGTGAAACAGGAATACAGACTACAAATTCCGTTCTGCCCGGCACAGAATTTACTTTTATCTCTCCGTGATGACGATCAATGATTCTTTTGACGATGTCCAAGCCTATACCTGTTCCTTGCCCTACTTTTTTTGTCGTAAAGAACGGATCAAAAATTCGCGACTGTATATCTTTTGGAATTCCCACACCATTATCGATAATGCGAACCGTTACATCTTTTGCATTGCATGATGTTTTGATTTCCAGCTCGCCATTTTTTTCGAGAGCATCGATCGCATTATCGATCAAATTTGTCCAGACCTGATTAAGCTCGCCAATATAGGCATCAACCGTTGACAGATCAGCGCAGAAAGTTTTTCGGACGGAAATATTTTTATCACGGAGCTTATATCCCATAAGGGTGAGCGTGTTTTCAATATCGGTATGAATATTGGTTCGTTGCACGTCATTTGTTCTATCCATGTGAACATGACTCTTAATAGCACCGACTAATTTCGAAATGCGGCTTGAAGCCTCTGCAAGATCAGTGATCAGTCGATCGGATATCATAATGTTTTCAAGCCATCCAAGCAGATCCGTAAAAGAATTATTTGGGACATCGCGGCGAATCGTTTCCAGATCGAAGGTTGAAAATCCGAATTCTGATAGTGTCTCTACGGCCTTTCTATTTTCAGGAAATCCGTTGTTAGAAAACCAGTCAGCGATCTCATCTTCTTTTTCCATACGCTCAAGTGCGCTTAACGCACTTTTTTGCATGGACTCTTTTTCCTTTGCGAGTTTACGGATGCTTTCAATATGTTTCGAATCAAAATCATCGGCAAGTAATTTTGAGGTCAGATCGTAATTTGAATTTAGTCTTGTTTTTAATTCAGAAGCAATTCTATTTATTGCTGAAGCAGGGTTATTTAATTCATGAGCAATTCCTGCAGAAAGTTTACCGAGTGCACTGACCTTTTCATGCTGAAGCTGAACGGTTGCAAATGCCTTTGCACGTTCAGTCATATACCCGATCAGCTTCTGCACAAAATTTGAGTTAAGCTGCTCTAATTCTGAAAAATGATCTTTATGTAGTCCCACCACTCTGAGCTTTCCAACGCTGATCGATTTTCCGGGAGAATTCTTCATGCGTGAATGCGGGATCAAACCTGTAATACCGCCGGAAGTTTTATCGTTTTCAAAACTTATATAATAGACTAACGTACCATTGATATCCATGTAAAAATCAAGCTTGCCTTCAAGCAGGATCCACATATAGAAAGCGGGGTCTCCGGTATTGAATAAGAGTGTACCATCTTCATATTCATGATATTCTGAGCGATCTAGTATCCATTGAAGGTGCTCTTCCGGAAGATCACTGAGAGCAATATTTTTTCTGAGTTCTTCTGTCGTTACAGAGTGATTCATAGATTCTTCAGATTTAAGGTTGATTATCGTTCAGCCGTAGCAAACAAAAATACGAAACTCTCACGGAGATGTATACTATTGCTCAAAAGGCACAAAACTTCCAACCATTTGTTCCTATAATCCAATTTTATGTCACTTAGCACTCTTCATGATACGATCTGCGCGCTCTCAACGCCTCCGGGAAAGAGCGCGATTGCTGTTATGCGAATCACCGGAAGCGATGCAATAAAAATATCGGCAACATGTATTAGCGATCCTGATAAAATATTTACTTCTCGCGGCGGTGATTCAATTTACACAAATGTAATTGATGAAAACAAAAATCATATTGACGATGTGATTGTTACGGTTTTTCGTGCGCCGCATTCATATACCGGAGAAGACCTTGTGGAAATACATACGCATGGCTCAACACTAATTATTGATCTGCTTCAACACCTCTTACAATCAAGCGGGGCAAGGCTTGCAGAAGCCGGAGAGTTTTCACGCCGTGCATACATGAATGGAAAAATATCACTTGAAGAACTTGAAACTCTTGCATTACGTATAGATGCTTCGAGTGAGAGATCATTATCAAAAGTTCAATCGTTCGTAAAGAAAAAATACGAAAGACTTCGTTTAATATATGCTTCACTCATCGCACTTCTCGCTCAGGTCAATGCGCAAATAGATTTTGGGGAATCAGACCATGTCGTTGTTGATGGATTAGAAGAACAAGTAAAAGATCTTCGTTCATCGTTGCAGCTTTATATCGATCAGGCTTCGAATAGGTCTGCGAATAAAGGATATTATTCTATCGCGCTTACAGGACCGCCAAATGTCGGCAAGAGCAGTCTTTTTAATGCGCTATTGAAATATGAGCGAAGTATTGTCAGTGATATTCCCGGTACCACTCGTGATTATCTTGAAGCATTTATTATTTTAGATGGCTTTCGCATAAAGCTCATTGATACTGCAGGACTGCGTGAAGCAAGTGAAGAGATAGAATCGATAGGAATTGCACTCGGTAAATCTGCAACAGAAGAAGCCGACCTTACGCTTCGAGTAACTGACCCTGAAGTCCGTGGTACGTCTGCCTTACAAGGCGAAGTGCTTCTTCATAATAAATGCGATCTTGATAATTGTAAATTGCCATTATCTGTTTCTGCAATTACAAATGCAGGGCTTGATGAATTGTTACAATTTCTGAAAGTACAGCTGATTAATTTTGATTCTCAATTTTCCGGATATTCAATTTCTGATTCCGAACGAAGCCTTATCACAGAAGTGTTAAGAATCCTCGAAAAAGTTATGTCATTCGATGATATTACTTTATTGGCAGAAGATATTCGGAAAGCTTCGGATATTATTGCCTCCCTTCTCGGATATAATATTGGAGAAGATAGTTTAAATCACATATTTATGAAAATGTGCATAGGAAAATAGCGTTTTCATATTTTATACTTCATAATTCATATTTTTATCAACGTTCCACGTGGAACATCTCTTTATAGATATAATCGTGGTAGGCGGCGGGCATGCCGGCATAGAAGCTGCTGTTGCCGCTCATCGGATGGGGCTTAATGTACGCATTCTATCTTTGCGCGCCGATAAAGTCGGTGAGCTATCCTGCAACCCGGCAATAGGCGGAACAGCTAAAGGTCAGGTAGTTAAAGAGATCGATGCATTTGGCGGTTTAATGGGTGAAATAGCAGATGAATGTACTTTGCATTTTCGGATGCTCAATAAATCAAAAGGTCCTGCAATTTGGTCTCCGAGGGCACAGGTATCGAGAAGCCAATATCCGATAATAGCACAAAGAAAACTTCGCGAGTTAGATCCTGGTATAATAGTCGAAGCAAAAGTTGAAAAAATCTGGATTCATGATGGTAAAGTAAAAGGTGTAGTTTTAGCAGATGGTACAAAGTTGGAATCGAAGGCTGTCGTTATCTCCGCCGGTACTTTCCTCAATGGTGTTATGCATACGGGATTGAATCAGACAATAGGCGGAAGATTTGGTGAAGAACCTACATCATTAAAGACGGAACCTGACGGAGCTTTAACCTTGCAAACTTATAGACTCAAAACCGGTACACCCCCTAGAGTATCGCTAAAGAGCATTAACACCGAAAACTTGGAGGTGCAGCCAGGAGATGATAAAGTAATTCCTTTTGCTGCAAAAACGAAGAACAAGCCGGAAAATAAGATACATTGTTACATTACCTATACTTCTGAGATAACTCATTCCGAACTTGCAAAAGGCTTTGAAGAATCTCCGATGTTTAGTGGCAGGATCACGGGTAAAGGTCCGCGCTATTGCCCATCTATAGAAGATAAGGTAACTAGATTTCCTGATAAGA
>JANYLL010000362.1 GCA_025357895.1 Ignavibacteriota bacterium | reverse complement strand
AACAATTCAGGATCGCTGGCAAGAGTTGCCGCTTTTATTTCGCCGCTTGGCAGCATAATATTAAAACTTAGTACATGATCTCCTATTGGACCTGCCTTAAAGTTATTTTTGCCATGAATATTCATCCCTAAACATCCACCGATAGTAGGGTACATCGTACCCGGCACTACTGGAGGCCACCAACCATCTTCGATGATGTATTGCCAAAGCTGTTCGATCGTTACACCCGGCTCCATAGTTATAATCCCGGAATGCGGATCCCATGAAAGAATTCGGTTCATGCGTGAAGTATCGAGAACAATATTTTCTGCACCGATGGCTCCGTCGCCATAACTTCTGCCCGAACCTCGAAACGTTATGTGCCGATTATTTTCTCGGGCAAGTTGAAATACTTCTTTGAGGCCTTCGATAGTTGTCGGACGATAAATATACCCAAAGCTTGAAACTGCGCCGCCCCAGCCTTCTATCTTTTCGAGATGATCAATAGGGAGAACTGTCATTAGAAATTCAACCTGCGGAAAATAAATGATGGAAGCGAATGAAGGATAAAAGAAACAAGACGCCATTTCCATGGCACATATTTTACTGTCACACCACGATGTGCGGCTTTAATAATTTCGCGGGCTGTATCTTCTGCGCTATAAAGCCACATTTTAGTAGCGGCATCTTTGGACATCGCCGTATCGATTACGCCCGGCTTGATCGTCACAACACTTACGCCATGCTGAGATAATCTATTGCGAAGCGATTCAAGATAGGTGGTCAACGCTGCTTTCGAAGTTATATACGCCGGCATTCCACGGCGTCCGCGTTCTCCGGCAATACTTGAGATGCCGACAATTGTCCCGCAACCTGCATTCTGAAAACGCATTGCGGCTTCATTCAACCAAGCAAAAGCCCCAAGCAGATTTGTTTCGATGATAGATCTATCCTTCTCAAAATTATATTCATCTTTTGCAACGAGCGGCATAATGCCTGAATTATAGATGATAAGATCGAGACCGCCGAGTTGCTTTGTTATTTCCTGGAAAAGAGCAGGGGCTTCGGAGAAGTTTGTTACATCATGAACGAAGATCGGGAATCGTGATTCGTGGATCGTGGTTCGTAGTTCGGGATTCTTTCCTAATACCTGCCCCCTATTACCTAATACCTTGCTAGCCTCTGTGGCAACCCTTTGAAGCTCTTCTTTGCGTCTGGCAACTAAGCCAACCGATACACCTTGTTTTGCTAATTCATAAACAAGCGACTCTCCGATTCCGCCGGATGCGCCAATAATGATTGCATGCTTCCATTTCTTTGACATTGGGCTTGTAAACAGCAAATGTGGGAAGGCGGTTGCGGGGTAAATCCACTGGATACTTCAATTTTAGTATTTTATTGTTTGACTATGATAAATTCCACTCGCCTGTTCTCTGCCCGACCTGAATCTGTTTCATTTGAGGCAACGGGATTTTGCTTGCCGTATCCTTTTGCAGTTACTCTACGCTCATCAATATTCTTCGAGAGAAGATAACCTCTTACTGAATTTGCCCTGCGTTCAGAAAGCTGTCTGTTATATTCATCCGATCCTTTGGAATCAGTATATCCTGCGATCTCAACAGTCATCGTAGGTGATTCTTTAATAAGGCGTGCAGCACGATCAAGTTCGGCAAATGAAGAAGGCTGCAACTCCGTCTTATCGTATTCGAAGAAAACAAGCAGCCTTATTTTTTGACCTTCAGGACAAAGAAGTATATCATGAATAACCTTGTTACCGCGTATTGTATCGGTTACATCGAAAAGCACAGAACTGAATAAATATCCTCGCGCAGTTGCAGTTACAGAATATCGTCCCGAATGCGGAACAATGATCGAAAAAGAGCCGACGATGGACGAATGCGTATTTTCAAATATCGTATTTGAATCCAAATTACTAATAAGAAGGTCGGCGATCACCGGCGATCCGGTATTACAGTTTTTTATTTTCCCTCCAATTATTAATTCCTTTTTGCTTTCTGCCTTTACCACTACAGGTGGGGGGAACTCGGCAACACTCTGAACTCCTTTCTCTTCTTTAGAATAAACATGTACGGGAATTGCATATCGCAGACCAATGAGTAAACTTGCATTCGATAACCTTGGAATATCAGAATGATTAAGTTGGAAGACCGATTCCGCATCATCAGTCAAAAAACGATGGAGAGGATAGCTTATCTGTACTTCAGGCGAAAGAAAAAAATTATTACCAATCGAAATAAGGAATCCAAAACCAAATTTTATCGAATAATGAATAATAGTATATAAATTCTTACTTGTCTGATTATTCACCGAGAAATCCGTTCTTCCTGTCGGTTTTCCATCGGGAATTGAAAGATACTGGCAGCCACTGTCCGAACTTACGATGTGTTGTATTGCATTGAATTTATCAGCTATTAAATAAGAAACATCTCCTCCGAAAAGAAAATAGAACGATTTAAAAAAAAGCATTTGCCTAAAGAGGATATCTGCGCTGATAAATGACCAAGTACTATTATATGTACTATGAAATAATGCCGTCCCGGATTTTCCCGCCACACCACTGCAATCTGATATGCGGTCGTCTGAAGATTGTGTTCTTAAATTATCATAATGCAAGCCAAGACGCAATGCATTCGTAGCAAAGATCGGAAATTCAGCTGAGAGTCCGAACGTATATCCGATTCCCGATCCGTGATGACTAAAATACATTTTCTGTGGAGGGCTGCCGGTGACCGTTGAATATGGGTAGACGTATGGATAGAAAAAATCTTTTGTATTCGGAAGCGATGAGAAAGCACCTCCGGCTTCAACGCCGATATAGCTTGCAACAACACCCTTTGTTTCCGAATTCTGAGCATAGCAAGCTGTTCGCATTGCCAAAAAAGCAACTGCAGCCATCCCGTAATTCAACAATTGACTATTCCGTCTGTTCATATCCGAATTGTCGCATCCCTACATACAGATAAACCGCACAAACCAACATTTGTTACATACTACAGTTCTTAAATAGTATAAACCGTTACGATGTCATTACTGTTAAATCTGCACGCTCATAACGGAAAGGTTTCTCCGACCATCTCCAATGAGGTTTAACTTAATTTTAAAAACATGAAAATATTTTCCCGCCAATTTTCGGCCTTCGTATTTCTCTCCCTTCTTATTATTTCTTCCCAGAATGTTGTGGCTCAATATCATCTCATCAGCAAAACACCCTTAGGCGGCGAAGGCGGATGGGATTATATTACTTGTGACGATGCCGCACGCAAACTTTATATTTCTCACTCAACTCATGTGATCGTCTATGATATTGAAGATGGAAAGATCACCGGAGATATTGCAAATACTGAAGGTGTGCATGGCATCGCTATTGTGTCAGAGTTTAATCATGGTTTCACTTCGAACGGCAAAAGCAATACTGTTACAATGTTCGATCTGAAAACACTGGATACACTAATGCGGATCAAGGTCGGCGATAAACCCGATGCGATCGTTTATGAGCCATATTCAAAATGCATAATCTGCTGTAATGGCAGCAGTGAGAATGCTTCGATCATTGATGCTGCTACAGGAAAAGTAAAAGCCACAATTCCCTTAGGCGGCAAACCGGAGTTTGCCGTATCGGACGAAAAAGGACATGCATTCATAAACATTGAAGATAAAAATGAAGTGGTCGAAGTCGATATGAAAAAATTCAAAGTTTTGCATCATTGGAAAGTCAGTCCCGGCGAAGCGCCAAGCGGCATTGCAATGGATAAAGCCACGCACAGGCTTTTTATCGTCTGCGCGAATAAGTTAATGGTCGTCGTCAATTCCGATAATGGCAAGGTCGTTGCTAAACTTCCCATAGGTAAAGGCGTTGATGCCGTAGTCTTCGATGCCGATAAAAAACTTGCGATCAGCTCGAACGGCGAAGGGACAATGACCGTCGTTCATG
>JANYLL010000336.1 GCA_025357895.1 Ignavibacteriota bacterium | reverse complement strand
ATAGTGTTTCGTACGCTTTTGAATAAATGCCTCCCGAAGGAATTCTCCGGGAGGCATGGTTTTTAGTAAATAATTGTATTTACAGTAACTTAGAAGTGTGCAACAAGATGGACGTTCGCACTGCTAATGCCAATATTTGTTCCTGATGGATTATCATGGGTCGTTGCAGAGCCTCCTTTAGGAGTAGTGGTTGTGCTTGATGAGGTAGAACTGAATCCAAGCATATATTCACCGCCGATAGCAATCCCGCGAGTGAAGTACCAGTCAAAACCTGCAAGAACACCTATGCCAAAAGCAGAAGCACTTGTTTTGTCCTCACCTAAAGCAGTAATATTATGATCGGAGCTGCCGCTTGCGAAACTAATCTGTGCACCGAAATAAGGCGATGTAGAATAAACTGCATGAGTATGCATTTCAACACCCACGGCAATGCCAAAATTAGTTGTTGATTGCTTACCAAGTGTGGAATCCGCATTGCCGCTGCTATTGGTATTAAATCCTAATAACGCACGCAAAGCCATATCATCTGCAAAGTACCATTTCCAACCTGCTCCGACGACCGTGGTCGAGATCCCGGTTGAACTTTCATTGCCTTGTGCATTCAAGTATGCAATCGGTAGACCACCCATTCCGAATGCACCAAGCCCTGCAATCTCGAACATCCAGGCAGCAGAACCTGCCTTCGTATTCGGTCGAGCCATATTCGCTTCATCTTGAGCAAAAGAAGCGGTTGTGATAGCTGCAACCATAAAAACAGAAAGAATTAACTTTAAAAAAGAACGTGACATATAAAATACCTCCAAGTTATGATGTGAAAAAAGAGAATGACTTATACGTCCACGATGGACGCATTACAAATATATGAAAAAAATGTTGCGTTTGTATTAAATTCTCTCGAATTGTGGATAAAGAGTCTAAATTATTATTTATAAGCTAATTATGTGTCTTTTAGCGACCATCCTAAAATAAGGCACGATCTATTCGATTATCATTCGCAACGGACTTTCTGGAAGGTTTTCGATGGCAAGTATCTTTACAAGTTCACAGAGGGATTCGCAGCGTTTCAAGAACTCCTCCTTACTTCCGTTATTGTCAATAACAAACTCTGCATCTTCTTTCCATTCAATATGATAACTCTGCGAGTTAAGGCGATTTCTAACGTCATTAGGTGTGAGTTTTCCTGAGGTCTCTGATCGTGAAATGACTCCTTCGTCTTTTGAATCAACTAAAATAACGGCATCGAAAATCTCATCCAATCCTGTTTGAAAAAGAATTGCCGATTCTAGAGCAATGACTTCGCCGGACTTTCCTTTGCGGAATTCCTTCTCGAACACTTCAACCGTGGCTGGGTGAACGATCTCTTCTAATTCTGACCGCAAAGAATCATCAGTAAATATTTTAGAGGATAAATACGAGCGATTGAGGACTCCGTCTGAATATGCTTTTTCACCAAAAATTGATACTATTTTCAAACGTAAATCAGAATTCGAGTTCATTACTTCTTTGGCTATCGCATCTGCTTCAAGTACCCGAATGCCATGGGTACGTGCGACTTCAGAAAGTGTGGACTTCCCGCTGCCTATCTTACCGGTAATACCAAGACGGAATGCGCGAGACATGGGGTTCAGAGTTCTTAGTGCTTAATTCTTAGTAGCTCGATGTGGCAATCCTTATTAAGAACTAAGAACTTAAAAAGGATCGTGCGGCTTTCAAAAAAGAGGGCACCAAAAGAAAAGTCTAATGGAGAACTGCGGGCGATCCAAATCCTCCCGTATGCCGTGCGTAATACTTAAAAGCATTACGGATCGGCGAGATACACTCGGATCACTTACCGCTTGACGATCACTCGTCAAGACAAAGGCTAAAAGAACCGTGTACTTCCTGATACACGCGGGTGCCTGCCTTTGATACCTTTTGCTTCCACTGTACCTCATCTAAGCGGTCTGCTTACGCAGGCGGCGAAGAATATTGGAGTTCCCACCGAAGTGGGTGAGGCCTGTAATTGGCACAAATTAGCGTCAAGCGCCCATTGGATTATTTGAAGGTTCTTTTTTGCGTTGTCGCCCTCCGGTCAAACAAACTTAAGGGTACCCGCTTTTGTAAAAGCCGCACAATGATTGGCTTCATATTATTCTACAAATTTCTTCCCAAGATAGTGCGAAAATAATCAGAAAAATCAACGAACTTCTAATATCTTCACCACTGGTATCTCATACTTTCTACTGCGCGTTTTCTGTCTGAAGCCCTTGTAAGGCATTAAAATTCAATTATATAACATTACGCGCGCGCATTTTCCCTTCCCCGATTCAAAACTTCCTCTTTCCCGCAATTTTTAATTTTACATTTTTAATTCTCAAACAGCAGGTGCCTATCATCTTCAATACAATATACGAAAAAAAATTACATCCAAAAAAAAATTACTTACTCTTGCGGAGCTAAATTTTAATCTCCTTCCAATTTTTTCATTTTACTCACCTCGGCGAGTTTTCGAGATTTTTACCTAACGACCAATGACTAAACTCTGGCTCTCCACTCCCACTTTAACTAAATACATTCCCGATGATAGAGATTTGGTATCGAGGTTAATTATATTCGTCCCGCCAACCATATTCTTTCTACCGGAAAGTACTTTTGCTCCCAAAGCATTGAATATCTCGACATTTGCTTCTTGTTTGGTTGCCGATTGCACATTGATCTCAATATCATCCTTCGCAGGATTCGGACGGATAGAAATGATCTT
>JANYLL010000319.1 GCA_025357895.1 Ignavibacteriota bacterium | reverse complement strand
ACCAAGAGTTACCACCACATCTGACTTTCGTGAGAGTTCAAACTTTTTAAAAGAATCCAGAATATCAAAAAGTGTTTCTTTTGTTTTAGATAACTCCCCCGCTTTGATAACGATCTGATGAATTTCGATCTTGCCTTTATGTTCAGAAAGGATACGGGCAGAGATTTTTTGCGCGTAGTGTTTCGAAACATTCTCATCAGATATTACGATGGCACGGCGAATATTCATATCTCGAATACTTGCGCCAAGTTCGCTTGCAGCAATACCGCTGCCTATGGAAATTGGATAATCTCCCATTCCTGAATGAGCAACGAATGTTTCGAAACGCGGACGTAAACGAATTGTACGCGACATCTCCTCAAGCGCATTCAAAAGCTCATGAGCAAGTTCATGAGGAGTTCGTTCATCACCGCGCGGACTTCTGGTAATGAAATGCATTGTCGCCTGTTCATATACATGCCTTCTTTCATCAAGCAGTATCCGGAGCTTTTCTGTAAGCTCTTCGACGGTCGATGATTTCAAAAGCGGTCTTATCTCGCCTTGCAAAAGACTTTGTGTTACATTTTTCGCTGCTTGGCGGATCGTAACATCAACCCAAACGATAATCCCAGAACCACGCATAATTGAGCGATTGATGGCGCGAAGAGGAGTGCCCCCGCCGGTAGCAACAATGCAGGGATGCTGTTCGAAATTCCGCTGAGAGATTCGTAGTAATTGCTCCGTCTCAATTTCGCGGAAACGGTCTTCACCATCGGAAGAAAATACTTCTGAAATAGATTTCCCGGTTGCTTTTGTGATTTCCACATCGAGATCAACAAACTCATATCCATTTTTTAAAAGAAGTGCACATAGTTCTTTTCCGATGGAAGATTTCCCTGCTCCCGGAAGGCCAATAAGATAGATATGTCTGCCGCGCCAGGTCATGCAATAATATTTTTTATTTTGCTTTGCTCGCGGCGTAATGCAACTCTTTCTTTTACTTCATCAATCGTATCACCACCGAAGCTATCGAGAAGCGCTGAGGCAAGGGTGTATGCCACAACGTACTCGACGATAACTGCAAGCGAAGGCACAGCACAAACATCACTGCGCTCAATATGTGATGGCGTAGGTTCACCTGTAGCAAGATCGACTGAAGCAAGAGGTCGCATTAATGTCGAGATCGGCTTCATTGCTGCACGAATTACAATAGACATTCCATCCGTCATTCCGCCTTCAATACCTCCGGCATTATTGGATATGCGTGTAATTTCGCCGTCATTGATTTCAATTGCATCATGACACTCGGAGCCAAGTATTCGAGCAAGCGAAATTCCACCTCCTATTTCAACCGCCTTTACTGCTTGAATGCTCAGAACTGCTTGTGCAAGCAACCCATCGATCTTCCTATCCCATTGAACATGGCTTCCGATACCTATTGGCGTGCCAAAGAAATGTGTTTCAGCTATTCCGCCGAGCGTATCTCCATTTGCTTTAGCTTCATCAATAAGTGCCTTTGCTTTTTTTTCAGCATCGGCATCATACATTCGCAACTCAGATTTTTGGAGTACTGAGTGCAACTCATGAATTCCCTTCCGTGCATTATCTGCAACAGTAACACCACCGATAGAGCGAACGAATGAAACCGAAGTAATGCCCAATTCTTTCAGAAATTTTGAAGCAACTGCTCCTATGGCAACGCGCATAGCAGTCTCGCGTGCGCTTGCTCGTTCTAAAATATTCCGAATATCTGATTGCTGATATTTTATCGCTCCTGCAAGATCTGCATGACCCGGACGCGGAATTGTTACAGGTTTAATTTCAACATCTGTCGGAACTACAGACATTTTCTCACCCCAATTTTCCCAATCTTTATTTTCTATCTGTATTGCAATCGGTGCACCAGTTGTAATTCCGAAACGAACACCGGAGAGAATTTCTGCATGATCACTCTCTATTTTTTGCCTATGCGATCTTCCATAGCCGCGCTGACGCTCAGCAAGGATTGGATCAATGTCTCGTTTCGCTTCGAGAGATAAACCCGCAGGAATCCCTTCGATAATTCCGATCAAAGATTTACCGTGCGATTCTCCTGCCGTTAAAAAACGAAGTTGTGGCATTACGGAGTGATTGAATAAGAGAGAATTTCTATTAGCGATTTATACTCACCTTCTGAGAGCGGCGATCCATCAGGTAGTAATCCGGTGAGCCAGAAGATTTGCGAAAGAGCTGCTTGTTCGATAAGCATTCCTAACCCATTCAGGGTTTTCGCACCTGCATGTGAAGCATTTTGTAAGAATGAAGTTTTTATTGGATTATAAATAAGGTCAATAGCGAAGTCTGTTTCATGCCAAGCAAAACCAGTCAATAGATCACCAGGGTGATTTATCTGACCAACAGGCGTACATTGAATGATGAGTCTGTAGCGCGGCTCTTCATGAGCATGAATAAAATCATTAATACTCATCACCCGTACTGTAGGTCCGGGTGATTGCGCAATACAAAACTCCGCAAGCTCTTCACCCTTTGCTAAATCACGATTCACTATCGTCAGTGATTTAGGCATCCATTTCGTGCAAAGTGAATATGCAACTGCACGGGCAGCATTTCCGGCTCCGATCAATACTAAATGATAACGCTCCATATCAAATGTAGAATATTCTCTCAGGATCGAATTCAAGAGTCCCGCTCCATCTGAACTTGCACATTGCACCTCATCATCTGAAAAGCGCATCACGTTTGCCGAATCAATAAATGATGAAACGCCGATATGCCGGTCAGAGAGATTGAAGGCTTTGGATTTATAAGGATAGGTTACATTCGCACCAATATATCCGTTAGTTGCAGCAGTTTTAATCCAAGCGGCAAAGTCGCATTCTTCAACACATTCGACGAGATCATAAACAACTTCGGAATTTTTGAGTACGAACTTACTACCAAGAATTTTAAATAATTCGCGGTGAAGCATTGGCGAAAGCGAATGAGAAAGTTCTTTTCCTAATAATGCTGCTTTGAAAACCGACATTGTTATGAAATATTGATACGTTCTTTTCCAATAATGAGAGCCAAATCCCGATAGAAATTTGGATAGGATACTGAAACAACTTCGGCATCAGAAATGGTCACAGACTCTTTAGATTTCAATGTCATAACTGCCATAGCCATGGCAATGCGGTGATCGCCATAATGCTCTATAGCTCCGCCTTTCGGAATAAATTTTTCATCGCCGAAGATAGTAAATCCATCCTCGGTTTCTTTAACTAAAGCACCAAAAGCCGTCAGATTTTTTACGAGTAACGAAATACGGTCACTTTCCTTGTTCCGGAGTTCGCCGGCATTAGAAATAACAGTCTGCCCATTACAAAAGCAGGCTAAGGCTGCAAGAAGCGGGATCTCGTCAATGATCTTCGGAATGTCCTCTATTCTAACTTCAAACCGTCTTGATATTTTTGATTCTACACCAAAAATTTCTAACGTCGCCCGCTCCTCACCGAATTCTTCCTTGAGTGATGAAATTTCAATTTCTAATCCACTTGCAATAAGAATATCCAAAAACTTTTTTCTTGTAAGATTTATGCCGACGTTCTTTAATATGATATTCTTTCGTGCAATAACAGCGGCGGCAATTAAAAAACCTGCAGAAGAAATATCTGATGGAACATTGTATGTGATCTCACGCTGTATATCAAAATGCTGCGGTGAAGTAAGCGTCGTCGTTGTATTCTCTGAATAAATTTCTATTCCAAATGCTGCAAGCATTTTCTCGGTATGATCTCGGCTTTGCTGCGGCTCCGTAACCAAGACTCTACCATTCATGTGCAACCCTGCAATCAGCAGTGCCGATTTCATCTGTGCAGATGCAACAGGCAATAAAACCTCTCCCGGATGAAGATCTTTGCCATTTATCGTTACAGGCATTTTTCCTTCCGGTGCTGTTGTGATATCAGAACCTAACTCATTATTCAATAGATCGGCAAGACGCTTCATCGGTCGGGATGACAATGAACTATCACCCGTTAATTTCGAAGAGAATTTCTGTCCGCATAGTAATCCCATAAGCAGACGTGCCGTAGTCCCTGAATTTCCACAATTGAGCTGATGCTTCGGTTCATGATAATTGCCGATTCCTACTCCCTGCAATTCGATCTCACTTCTGGAAATCTCGATCGGCACACCAAGAGATTGCATTGCCAAAATCGTAGATATAATATCAATAGGTAAGTCTTCGATCGCACTTATGGGAATTCTAATCGTTGATCGACTCAGCGAACCAATAATCAGCAGCCGATGAAAAATTGATTTATCCGGAGGTAAAGAAAGGACCTGAACGGAAGTATTCCGCTCCTTCATTCCTTGTGGGAGTATCTCTATTTTCATTCGAAGCGATTATGCAGCTTCGACTTCGGCATAATCTTCTACCGGAGGGCAGCTGCATACGAGTGTTCGATCTCCATATGCGCCATTGACTCTGCCGACAGGCGACCAGAATTTATTATGCCTTGTCCATGGCGCGGGATAGCCGGCTTTTGAACGAGAGTATGAATGCTCCCAATCATCAGCCATTAATGATTCAGCAGTGTGAGGAGAATTTTTCAGAACATTATCTTCTTTATCCGCCAGACCATTTTCAATTTCTTTGATCTCTTCGCCGATACTAATCAACGCATCGCAGAAACGATCAATCTCATGCAATGCTTCACTTTCTGTCGGTTCGATCATCAGCGTTCCGGCAACAGGAAAAGAAACCGTTGGCGCATGGAAACCATAATCTACTAAACGTTTTGCAATATCTTCTACTTCAATACCTGCTGTAAGCTTGAAATGACGCATATCAACGATCATTTCATGCGCAACACGTCCTTGTTTTCCTTGATAAAGAATCGGGAAATGCTTTTCAAGACGAGACTTTATATAATTTGCATTTAAGATGGCAACCTTCGTTGCCTCAGTCAAGCCATCGCTTCCCATCATAGAAATATATGCCCAAGAAATAAGCAGAATACTTGCGCTTCCCCATGGTGCTGCTGAGACGGCATGAATGCTCTGTTTATTTCCAATCGGAACCACGGAATGACCGGGTAGAAAAGGCTTTAAGTGATTTGCAACTCCGATCGGTCCCATTCCAGGTCCGCCGCCGCCATGCGGGATGCAAAATGTTTTATGCAAATTTAAATGGCAGACATCTGCGCCAATATTATGCGGACTTGTCAGCCCGACTTGTGCATTCATATTCGCACCGTCCATATATACCTGACCGCCGTGCGAATGAATAACATTGCACACTTCGATGATCGTTTCTTCAAACACTCCGTGTGTTGATGGATATGTGACCATGAGAGCGCCAAGATTATTTTTATGCTGTTCTGCTTTTTCTTTTAGATCAGCAATATCAATATTACCATTTTCATCAGTTTTCGATACGACCACTTTCATCCCTGCCATCACAGCGCTTGCAGGATTTGTACCATGTGCTGAGGCCGGAATGATTACTACATTGCGGTGACTTTCGCCGCGTGATTTATGATATTCTCTGATAACGAGCAAACCTGCATATTCCCCTTGCGCACCTGCATTGGGCTGCAAACTAACAGCATCAAATCCGGTAATTTCACAGAGAGAATCTTCAAGAAGCTTGAAGACTTTTTGATAGCCGAGAGTCTGATCGAGCGGAGCAAACGGATGAATGCGACCGAATTCCTGCCAGGTCACCGGGATCATCTCGCTGGTTGCATTCAATTTCATCGTACAAGATCCGAGTGCAATCATCGAATGCGTAAGCGATAGATCGCGGTTCTCAAGCATCTTTAGATAACGCAGCATCTCGGTCTCGGAGTGATACGTATTAAAAACAGGATGTGTAAGGTAGCCAACAGTTCTTTTTGCTTCACTAGGAATAGCAACTGCAATTTGAATTGCAGTATGATTCGTAGCTTTTATTCCGGAAGCTTTTGAAAATACATCTACAATATCAGTAACATCATTAATTGTTGTCGTCTCATCAAGTGAAATGCCGATTCCATCAGAGAAATATCTGAAATTCATTTTTGCTTCTTCGGCAGATTGCTGAATTTTTATAAGTTTCTCGTCGCTTACATTTATTTTAATGGTATCGAAGAAATGTGAATGAGCGAGTTTAAATCCATTCTTCTCCAAATGCTTTGAAAGAAGTGAAGTTAAACCGTGCACACGCTCGGCTATTATTTTTAATCCGTGTGGTCCGTGATAGACTGCATACATTGCTGCCATATTTGCAAGCAATGCCTGTGCAGTACAAATATTGCTCGTCGCTTTATCGCGCCGAATATGCTGCTCACGTGTTTGCAATGCCATGCGTAATGCAGGCTTGCCATGAGAGTCAACTGAGACGCCAATAATTCGTCCGGGCATTTGACGCTTAAATCTTTCTTGTGCGGCAAAGAAAGCCGCATGTGGTCCGCCATAACCAAGTGGCACACCAAACCTTTGAGCAGAACCAAAAACTATATCTGCTCCGAATTCCCCCGGTGATTGTAATAATGTCAAACTAAGAAGATCGCTAGCGACGGCAACACTTGCATGATGCTCGTGAGCAGTTTTACAAATTTTTTCGTAATGGATGATCTCGCCGTTACCATTCGGATATTGCAAGATGGCTCCGAAAATCTTATTATTCCATTTTTTTTCTAACTCAAGCGGATCACCGATAAGGAGCTTTATGCCAAGCGGCTCTGCACGTGTAATGATAATGTCGATAGTTTGAGGATAACAATCCTGAGATACAAAAAGCGTATTCGCCTCATGCATTTGTTGGCTGCGATGAGCATACATTAAATGCATTGCTTCAGCAGCAGCGGTGCCCTCATCAAGGAGAGAGGCATTTGCGATCTGCATTCCTGTCAGATCCATCACCATGGTCTGAAAGTTCAAAAGTGATTCGAGCCGACCTTGCGCTATCTCAGCTTGATATGGCGTGTACTGCGTGTACCAACCCGGATTCTCCATGAGATTGCGCAAAATAACCGGAGGTGTGACGCAGTCATAATACCCCATTCCGATATAAGATTTATATACCTTATTCTGCGTAGCGATCCCTTTGAATTCTTCCAAAAACTCTACTTCCGTCTTTGCCTTCACACCTTTAAGAGCGTGCTTGAGACGAATCTTCGATGGAATAGTCTGCTCGATCAGGTCATCGAGTGTTCCTGCACCGATGTACTCGAGCATTTTTTGCTGTTCATCTGCATTGGGTCCGATGTGGCGGTCTTGGAATCTATCGTAACGGTGTAAAACAGTGTTCATTCGTTCTTAATTTATTAAGTAGCATACCGAAACAGATTTTTTCTAAGAAAAATTTGTTAGCAGCATAAGACTTATATATTAAATTTAGAACAACTACCAATAATAAGCTATGGCAAGCCAATTTTCATTCGATGTCGTCAGTCAGTTCGATGAGCAGGAAGTCGATAATGCCGTCAATCAGGCGCGCAAAGAAGTCGAGCAGCGGTATGACTTCAAGGGGTCAAATACCGAAATAGATATGAATCTTAAAGAAAAGACGATCACCCTTCATACAAGCGATGATATGAAACTTCGTGCCTTGCATGAGATCTTGAATGGCAAGATGATCAAGCGCGGAATTTCGCTAAAAGTGCTTGATTATGGCAAGGAAGAACCGGCGACAGGCGGCTCTATAAGGCAGGTCATCAAACTCAAAAGCGGTTTGGAATCCGAGCAGGCAAAGCAGATCACAAAAATGGTCAAAGAATTAAAGCTCAAAGTTCAGGCAGCAATTCAAGGCGAGGAAGTTCGCATAACGGGAAAGAGCAAAGACGACTTACAAACCGCAATGCAAACTCTGAAAGGCCAAGCATTCGATTTCCCTATTCAATTCACCAATTACCGGTAAATTGAATGTTAAAGTTTCCCTTTTTTGCGCTTTGCTTTTTTTTATTCAATTTAAATTTTTCTCCAACTGACTATTATCATTACTCAAACGATGATACGACGGCAGTAAAAACAAAACCAAAAAAGAAGCATCCTAAACTTGACGTCATCGTACTCGATGCCGGACATGGCGGCAAAGATCCGGGAGCTATCGGTACAAAGGGTTATCAGGAAAAAAAGGTGACGCTGGCAATTGTTTTAAAATTAGGTGAATTATTAAAAACTGAATTTCCTGAGACCGAAGTAGTTTATACTCGTAAGTCCGATAAATTTATTGAGCTTTATCGTCGCGGAGAAATTGCCAATGAAAGTAAAGGCAAGCTTTTCATAAGCATTCATTGTAACTCCACTCCTGAAAAACCGACGAAAGCCGGAGGCATGGCAACCTATATTTTGCGTCCGGGAAAAACCGACGCTGCAATAAAAGTCGCAGCGCGGGAAAATGCAGTGATCGAATACGAAAAAAACAAAAAGAGATACGATGCGCTTTCCGATATTGATTTCATTCTTACCTCCATGTCGCGTTCACAAGATGTCAAGTTCTCCGAGAAATTTGCTTCATTTGTTCAGAAAGAATTAAAGAAATCGGTCGGGTTAAAAAGTAATGGCGTTGAGCAGGCAGGATTTTTCGTGCTCGTCGGAGCTTCAATGCCAAATGTACTAATTGAGACTGCATATATTTCCAATCTTAAAGAAGAATCGCTGCTAAAAAGCTCGGCAGGACAGTTGAAATATGCGAAAGGAATTTTAGAGGCAATAAAGAAGTATAAGGAAGTGTATGAGGGATCGTAATAAAATAGTGGAACGAACTATTAGTCCGTTCGGCAGGCGGACTAAGAGTCCGCCTACCACTGTATCGCAGCAATCTTCTCCATGATCTTCTCCGTCGCTCCTTGTGATGAATACACAAAATTTTTCGCAGTTACTGCGGCAAGTGTTCTTGGAATATCATTAAGGAGCCAGTTCTTGTATGTATCATCGAACTCTTCCGTGTTGCGAACCTCAACTGCGCCGGAGAGACCAATAAGCGCTGCAATTTCTTTCGAGCGTTTATGATTTGATCCGACGATTGCAGGCACTCCCCAAACTGCAGGTTCGAGAACATTATGCACTCCTGAACCAAAGCCGCCGCCAACATAGGAAAACATCGCGCCTTGATAGAGAGAAAATAATTTACCGATACTATCTACAATAATTACTTTCTCATTTTTATAGGAAGAGAGCAATGAAAAAAGAATTGCTTCCGATCCGAACTTAGATTTTATATCATCAATATGCGCTTTATCAACCTCATGCGGAACGATGATATTGATAATTTTCTCTCCTGCGTCAAGCATTTTTTTTATAACCGGGATAATTACCTCTTCATCGTTTTTCCACGTACTTCCTGCAACAAATATTGTCAGTTTTTCGGAAGTTACTATTTGCATTACATTTTCAGGCAATGCTAGATCTCCACTCTCTTCGATCGCTTGTCTCCTTGCAATCACCTGATCACAGCGCGTATCTCCGGCAACACTGATATCACGTACCCGAGGAGTTAATTTTTCTATTGCATTTTTATCGAGTTCGCTGATCGTGCAGATCGTATTGATAAACGAATAGGTCTTGCGATAGAGACTATGGATAAGCGGCAAAGTCTTGCCTGGAGATAAATCAAATGTTGCACTAAAAAGAAGCATCGGAATATTGCGATCATGAATTTCATGCACAAAATTATGCCACAAGTCATAGCGAACAAAGAGCACAAGATCAGGCTTTGTAATATCCAAGAACCAATTCACATCACCAACTGAATCGAAAGGAAGATAGGTAATTATATCCGGCACCGAGTATGAATTCACTGCATTCTCGTAACCGCTCGGAGAAAAGAATGTGAGATGGATGTGGACATTAGGATATTTTTCTTTCAACGCAGTAATTACGGGCTTCGCCTGCTCTAACTCGCCGAAGGATGACACATGGATGAGAATGCGTTTATGAAGAGGATTTATCGAAGGATAATACTTTCCAATTTTTGCAAATAGATGCTTCTTGCCTTCGACGCCGCGCCTAATCTTCGAATCGAAAAGCGCAAGCGCTCCGAGGAGCGTCCTGAAAAAAACGAGAAAAAGCGAATAGAGAATGTACACGTATTATATGTGCTGCTCTGCATGATAGGAACTGCGGACAAGCGGACCCGATTCCACATTTCGGAAACCCATATCCATTCCTATATTATGCAATTCTTTGAATTCATCGGGATGCAAGAAGCGATGCACCGGCAGATGATTGGGAGTTGGCTGTAAATACTGTCCGAGGGTAAGAATATCAACTTTAATTTCAACAAGATCGGTCATAACTCGCATAAGCTCTTCCCTGGTTTCTCCGAGTCCGAGCATAATACCAGTCTTCGTAATAAAACCCTCTTCTTTTGCACGACGCAAAACCTTAAGCGACCATTGATATTTTGCCTGCGGACGAACTAGGCGGTACATCGAAGGCACTGTCTCTGTATTATGATTCAAGATATCCGGTCGTGCATCGAAAATTAATTTCAACGATTCATCTTTCCCTTTGAAATCAGGAATAAGAACTTCGATTCTAGTTTTCGGATTTGCTCTTCGTGTTGCGCGGATCGTCTCAGCAAAAACGCTCGCTCCGCCATCGGATAATTCATCACGGTTAACACTTGTAATAACCAGATGACGCAGATCCATTAACCTCGCAGCTTCGGCGACACGTCCTGGTTCTTCGATGTCAAGAAAACTTGGTCTGCCCGTCTTCACTGCACAAAATCCACAGGAGCGTGTGCAGGTATCTCCCAAGATCATAAAAGTTGCCGTTCCGGAATTCCAGCACTCAGCAACATTCGGGCAGCGCGCTTCTTCACAGACGGTATGGAGATCATGCTCATGCATGATATTCTTCAAACGAGCATAATTTTCACCGGAAGGAATACGCACCTTCAGCCAGTCAGGGCGGGCTTCACGCGGTTTGGATGGAGCGATAACAGGCAGATCGAGTAACATTGTGATGGGTAAACGAAATTTTTCAGGGGAGAGTTTAGGGGGAAAGGTTTACGACGAAATGAAAATAAATTTAATATGGTACAATTTTAGTCTACTCCTATTATTGATTTATATGAAGTTAGTATTTTAATTGGCTTCTAATTCTTCTTTGGCTATTGATTCTTTTTTAAGCTCCGATGATAAGGAAATCTCTTCCATACGAAGGAATCGTGCATATTTCAGCAATAAATTCAATGTCCGCTCTGGAGAAATATACTCGTAGTTATCATTTAGCTGTTTATCAACGCGTTCAAGAAGTTGAGCAAACTTTGTTCCTATAATTTCAATTCTTTTTTTATGATTTGCAAAATACTTATCTTTATGATCTTCTAATTCAAGTTCGCGTAAGTTCATTATTTCCGTCGCATATTCTTTATTCCACGTGATCAACGTTTGACGCCCTACTCCGAGCTTCTCTGAGATTGCAGAAATAGTATTTCCTTTAGCACGAAGGTTTACAAATTTTTCTTTCATTTCCGGTGTATACATAAGTTATATTATCATCTAATGAAAATATGAACCAGATATCCCACAGAAAGTTTAATGCGTTATCCACAATTTTAAAAAATTAATCAATAGAGCCGGAATTCTCGAAAAATTCCGGCTCTATTCCACTTCGGATAATAATTTTAGATCGTTATTTAATCAATTCTATCTTCCTCGTAATGACTTCACTACCTGCCTGTGCTCGGACATAGTACATGCCTGGATGTAGCTGTCTGCTATCAAGTGTGAAGGAATAATGGCTGCTCTTTGCAAAGTTATTATACAGAGTTGTAACAGGTTTTCCCAAGAGATCGAAAAGCGTTACATTTAAAGTCATTTCCTGCGGCACTTGTAGTTCGACTTGTGTCGTTGTTTGGAATGGATTCGGATGAATTGTCATCGTCATATTTGACAACGGTGAAAATGCAATCTTCGGAGATCCCGGTTGTGAAGTTTTATATGATGTATCAACCGGAGAAAATGGCGGTCCGGGCCATTCATCAATAGTAGTTGGATAATCATATTTTTCAATGTTGTATACTTGGAATGGATTATTACTGCTGCCTCTGGTGCATTCAAAGGTCATATATACTTGACCGGTAGAACTGGCATTAAATGTCTTTGATATGCCGCTATCGGTCAGATTTCCGGATTGAACAAACCCGCCGCTATAGAGTTTGCAGGAATCTAACGTTCTGATGATCGAATTATTCGTGGCACTTCGTAAATTCACTTTCATCAAGATATAATCCGAACTGTTATAAAGGAAAGATTTCAATGCAGAGGTATCACCCGGTTGATAATTCCCAAGTTTAAAATATCTCGGATAAATTAGTGTATCTCCCGGAAGCAGAATAAATTTCTCCGTCTGAAGCGATGAATCGCTCCAGTTATATTGAGGAGGCATGATAGAATCGCCGATGATCGTATCTCGTTGAGTCCAATTTGCAACGACCATCAACGTATCGCGTCGAATCGAAATGTTGCCTACGTCGCCTTTAAGAACAAGTCCGCAGGCTGATAACGGATTTACGGCTATTTCCTGAGTTAGCGTAGATTGTTTTTGCAGGTTTGAAAGCGGAAAATCATATACGGTCACCACTGGGGAATAGATCGTATCTTCAGCATAAGTCGGATGGGTGTACATCATCGGCTGCAAAATGCCGTTAAACATCTTCCGTTCGGCGAGCGTCGGCCAAAGCGATGCATCAGGCATAGAAACACTTTCGAAGGCTTTAATGAAAATGCCATTGATGTATCCGTAATGAGAAATATGCGCTTGCTCATCAATAGGATTATGGTAGACAAGTCTTCCAATATCATCCCATGTCGTATCGGATGATGCCGATACTTTCCAATCGGACATACAGAATACCGGATAGGAACTCGATGAATCTATCGTGCCGACAGGAACGGTAATATTATAACCATTGAGTGATAAATACGTCTTTGTCCAGGCATTCAGGAATCTGCCGCGTAATATAATTGAATGAAGTCTTTGAAGTGCATACGAGCTATCGGTAAAGGTATAACGCTGGGCAATCGTCTCCCATGCAACGACGACCTGATGTGTAGGCGTCACGGAAATATTCGGATAATGATTTTCGCAATTTCCGATTCCCAAAGAAATGTTTTTTAATTCCGATGTGCTGATGATAGAAGAATCCGTATTGCAATATGCCTTCAGGAAATATATACTTGATGATGCCCGCGCTCCTTCTTCAAAAGCCAAGTAGCATGTATCTGATTCCGTGCCAGACCGGAAGAGATGTGAAGTGATGCTGATAAACCGAGTGCTGGAAGCATCGCCTGCAGAGAGAAGCTTATGGTTTATTACGCTGCCCGTCTGGCTTAGGAGCGCGATATTTCCTCCGTTCATCGGATTACGCCAGCTTACCCAATACTTTCCGCAGCCGGTTTTTGCAGGCGTGATTGCAGGAGTAGCGGCAATATAATTCGATGCCGGAGTCTTGAATTTATCCAGGACAATCGGAGCGCAATATGCATATGGAGACGCAAGACTTGCATACCGAAAGATCACGCTTGTCGAATCGTGATGCGAACCCGTTCCGGATGAATCAACGGAATAGACAATCGCATATTGCAACGGAGCTTCAGCATGAGCGCAAATTGCAGGGTCTTTACAATGCACATTTGAATCGATCAGTGAATCCATAGGCGTTCCGAGATGACGTTTCGTCATGCTGCTATCAACTATTCCCTCAACAGGATAACTAACTGCAACTCCACCCTCCTTTATATGCGACATCTGAAATGTTTGATTGTTAGGACCAGTTTCAAGCGTCGAGATATGACGGCTATTGTTAACGACCGAAGGTATTGCGCCTCCAGTTGGATAGCATTTAAATGCGGATGAAAATCCTGGTGTGATTGAAAGTAATGCTCCTTCGCCTGGATCAAGAGGAATAGTAAATCGCTGAATTCCTGTAACATAATATGGGTTACAGGGGTTACGGTAATCAATAACTGTAAATCTATATGGATGGACATTATTGGATAAATCCCACTTAGACCTGCTAAAATCAATTGTTGCCGAAAATTGTCTTACATCTATTGCCCCAAGTAATGCATCTCCATTATCAGTAGATTTAATGCCATTAGGATTTCCAATATTATTATGAGTATAGTAATAAGGCCATGTACGTTTATTGACAACAACTGCAAATTTTTGTTGGGAATATTTAATATTTTTAAAACTGAAAAAACCAAGTTCATAAAGCCTTCGATCTCCGTTATTTCCCCATGAACCAGGATCATCAATGCCTAGTTCGGGATCAGTGTTATCAACTGTAGAACGAACTTGCAATGGAAATGTCGTTCTATCCATCTTATGACTTAAAATTTTTGTTGAAACAACAGTCTCATTTCCAAATGGTGAATCAAGGTCAAATTGATTGCTCAAAATTTGATCGGTCTGACGATTAGCCGTAACAGCCGGAAGGCTATAGGTATTTATCCAATTTAAGAATTGAAGAGTTCTTGCGCAATGAGAGAGATCAGTTACGATCTGGCGAGCACCGTTCCAGCGTTCTTTAAAGCCATAGAACATTGGTATAGAAATAGAAAGGCTCATCCCATTATTAGGCTTTGGCAATGGAAGATACGGCCATATATCTGCTGTGCATCCGTAAGGAATTGATCTTCCATCTTTGTCTCTCGGATAGCCGCCAAAAAAGGATGCCCAAGCATTTATTGTTTTTTCCATCCAATTTACATTAGCGCATGAAGACGAAGTGACAACGGAAAACGCAGTACCTGAACTTAGTTTTAAACTGACACTGATAGTATCAGAAACGAAATTACTAGAACTTGCAGTAACGTCTGGATCCGCAGTTGTACAATTATAAATCGACCCTGCGCCGGAAGCATGATTAATACAAGCAACCAGATTTGTAATTGAAGTGGCAACATCGGTTCCGATTTTTACATGTGGGTGATTATCATCAGGACTTGAAGCGAGCGATGCTTCCATGGTGTAATTTCTTGAACCAATTTTTATTGTCCCCGCCCCATAATTTGCCGAAGAAATAAGATAGCCCTGAGAAGGACAACCTGTCAATACTGGAACCCATTTACCGGCACTCTTAAATCTATTGTCGCTATGTGGATCAGGCATTGCTTGGGGATTAGTACTCCAATTCGTTGTTGTTGTAACGTTTCCATCATCATGATTTAGAACAAGGGCGGAACTGGTAGAAATGTAATTATCGATATCAGTTTGATTAACGCGCACCCAATTTGGCGGAGTACCACCAATACTTATGGGAAGCCTCTGAAACTTGCTCAATCTGCGGCTGTTTGCATCAAATGGCAGAGCATCCGATCCAGCATATTGAATATATCTCTCGGTATAGTTGTGAGTCGCAGTAGAATTTGGATCAGCAGTAAAAAAAGGTGTAATACAATTGCCAATTGTTAAATTAACAATTCCGTTTTTGGTTGTTCCGGTTCCGCTGTAATCATAACTAGCATCCACTCTGCTATCGCAAATCCCTATATTGGGCCCTCCATCGGAGCCTATTTCATTAAAAAATATTCCTTTGGCGCCCCATGCAAGAGCATTCCATGCATCAGCGCGCATTTCCGGAATAAACGGAGGACGCACTCGTAAATCATAGTGATTCGTAGAAGTATTAATATAAGTATTAGTACTAACTGTACCGGAACTCAATATATTACTTATATCATATCCCTGATGATAAATATCTTGAGCATAAAGCGTTGCACCTGGACCATAGGTAGTAGCAGTAGAACCAGCGCTGTTAATGATGAGATTTGAAATATTATCTCTAAATGTCGTCAAATCAGTCTGGGAGGATAGAGAAGGCTCATCTAAGGGTTTAAAAGGATTCCCACCTAAATCAAATTGAACAGTCGAAACGATCATGTCGTACCATTTTGATCTTAAGCCATTCTGAGTAGGCACAGTGGCTATGGCCGCTTTATTATGAATATTATCGGTTATGCTTGAATATCCGTTGCTTGTAAGCCGATTGCTTGTATAAGCGGAATACCCACTTGCAAGATCTGTGGATGAATTCGAAGGCTGTAATGTAAATCCCATATCACTAAATCCCGAGATATGGCGAATATCATGCGGAATCCCATCACGGGGTATAAATGGCGGGTCTTCCGTTGAACCACCTTTTTTTTGATATGGGTCCCATAAACCTTCGGCAGCAATTTGTGGTGGGGCTTCTCCTATTTCATCTTCATAGATTGTCCGATATTTTGCATACTGTCCACGATCAAGATTCAGCGCAAGAAACGTAATAATATTTTTTTCTTTCCCGAAATTCTTTTTTGAATAATCGCGCCATTTTTTATCAATATAAGCAAGAGTTCTAAATTCTTCATAGGTTGCTTCACCACTTGACGCAATTGAGGATACTCTATCCTTTGGATAAATATTTGGTGTTACGCTGGTGTTTTTATATTGATCCCCAGCTAATCCATTGCATCCATTACAATTTGTGCCCATATCGCCATTTTTCCATTTATCGAAAATGTATTGCTGGAGTTGGTTATCCATAAAGTCATGCCCGGAAGCGCCAATGATTGGGGCGTCACTATTCATTAAAATATTATCTGCTAGCAGATTGCGAAGTCGGAAACCGCGTACAAAAATAGGGACCGAAATTCCGCTTTCCCTTTTGAGTGTAAATGTTATTTTCGAATGACCACTCAGATTTATGTTATTATTACCGTTGTTAATGTCATTTATTCGGACGACTGCATACACAGGATTGCCGGGTACCCAAGGAGTTGGAAATTGAAATAATGAGAGACGATTATTCAACCCGTTATTGAAATGAATATGAGACCCATAATTGCTGCTATCTTCAGACATTCTTTTTGTAAGATAAAATGTAAACAGAGGCGTAGAGGATCCATCGGCACTTACATCAATCTGGTAAAGGTGGTCATCTTCTCCTACAGTCTGCCCGGTAAAATCAAATCTGAATATGAAGTCTGCAATCATCGTGGTATTGCCATTGTAGTTATAGAGCCGCAAGCCGGGATGATACCAAGGACCGGAATTATTTAATTCCAATTTAAGAAGATTTCCATCTGCATCACCCCCATCAAATCCAAAAATCTTCCACTCATTGGTAGCAAGACCAACACCACGCACAGTTTTCCAATCTGCTAAAGCTGAAACAGACGGAACACTCGATTGAAAACTTTTAAACTCAATAGTTTCAACATCAAAATCTCCAGACTGAGGAGAGGCTAAAAAATATCTTTTTTCAACTGTCTGCGGACCTTGTACCCATCCGCCAACGTAATGATCTTCTAATGCATACTGTGGTCCGTTCCACCCACCATAGTAATTATTACCCATGTACATTGTCATACTTGGTGGCATATGAGATGCTAAGGTAAGCTGGTCATGATAGTCCGATTGATAGTATGTATTGAAACCAATATTGTTCATACTATCGAGAATAGTTTTATACCATGGCTGGGTCGGAGAATCATATGGCCATAGCGTAGAAATTTCAAAGCCGCCGATAGGGAAAGTACTTGCAGGGAATTTCGGCTGTGCGTAAATCACAGATGCTGCGAAGCACAAGAAAAGTAGAGTAGTGGTTATTTTTTTCATAAGTGTAGGATGTTTTAAAATGAAAAAATTATTTTAATATCGAGAATTGAATTCTCTGAGTAAAATTTTTGCCTGCGACTTCCAAAATATATGAACCGTTTGAAAGAGAATTCAGATAGATCTGATGTTTTTGCCTCATATAGGGTAAATAAACTTGTTGAGAATAGACTTTTCGTCCGAGTAAATCGTAAATACAAATTTGCAAATCCTGCTGCTCAAGCGAAGAAAGGTCAAGAGTCGCATTCCTTCCTGTAACAGGATTAGGAAACATTGAAATATTACCCTGTTGCGAATTATTTGAAAGTACTTTATTAACTCGTACAGGAATTTTTGTTGAGCCATGAAGGAGATAAATTGTTCCTTCTGCCCCTAATTGCGGTTCGGGATCATCATCACCGTGATATGCCGGCATACCCATTAGTATATCCTGCAGTTGATCGTGGTCAGCGACAAGAGTATCTACATTGTAACCTGCGCCGCCATTATTAGGAACAGCGCCAATAAACATATCTACTTTATCATCTAATGCGTCACCGAGAACGTAGAAAAACTCGTACCCATAAAAACCCGCATCAAGGTAGGCTCCGATGCGTAATACTCTATTCCCAGTACCTGTCATATCACCGCAATCATTGATTCCGACTCCCCATACCATTCCATTCCCAAATTGATCATCATAGTAATAGGGTTCGTGAATGACAAATGAAGCGCTATCAAGAGTCCATCGGTTTGCTCCGAAATCCTTTCCGCCCTTAAAAATTCGGTATTCAGAAATAGTTTTTGTGCCATATTTTGTTTTAAAAAACGGGAGAAAATCCAGGGAAGAATCTTCTTTTGGTTTATTATATACATGCATCGCCATTCCTCCACCCCAATTTTTTGTCTGCCTGTTTTGCCAGTGTGCAAAGAGAGTATCATATTTCAAAGCATGAACGAATGAAGACATACTGAAAGGTGGATCATTCTTAAAATATGTAAAATCGCCGCTATCGTTTGCAAGGATTAAATCTTCCCTTCCCACACCACGAAAATCGCCTTGATTTAAATTGGAACGAGTATCTCCCAGATTATACCCGCCGATGGCATCCTGTACATATTCAGCTTTTCCGAAAAAGATACTGCTATCTTCAAAAACATCTTTTCCCTGGTCATAGAGTTGCTGCCCGCCTTTGAAATAGAGAATATACACTGAATCCTGTGGTGTGTTCTCATTGCGGATCATGACACTACAAATCACGTCTTCGAAACTATCAGATGAAATATGCGCTGCATAAGGGGACATGCTCAAATAATCTACTCCTAATTTTCCTTTCATTTTGCTATTCAGATTTGTATAGCGTGAAGTATCATAATTTCCATTATCGTCCTGCCAATAAATTC
>JANYLL010000299.1 GCA_025357895.1 Ignavibacteriota bacterium | reverse complement strand
GATGGCAGGCGCGGCATATCAGTACCGCGATCTATTCAAGAAACATGGCGTGAAGGTCTTCAGCGCAAACTTCAATTATTATATGCATATCTCCGAGCAAGTCATGCGCATCGTGCGTGACTATTCGCCGGAAGTGGAAGTCTATTCCGTTGATGAAGCCTTCATCAGTTTGCGCGGTTTGGAATGGAAGAAGCCGACGGAATATCTGCGCGCATTGCGCGATCAGATTCTGCGCGATGTGAAAGTCCCTGTCTCCATCGGCATTGCCGAATCGAAAACATTGACGAAGGTCGCTTCCGAATTTGCAAAGAAAGATGCATCTATCGGCGGCGTGCTCAATCTTTTCGGTAATGCCAGTGAACGCAATGCATATCTTGCCAAACTCGAAGTTGGCGATCTTTGGGGAGTAGGCAGGCAGTTTGCAAAATTCTTGCAGGAAGAAAATATTCAAACAGCATCGCAATTACTGGAGATGCCCGATCATTGGATCTTAAAGCATCTGCATATCGGCGGATTAAAAATGGTATGGGAGCTTCGCGGAATTCCGTGCATTCCCTTCGAAGCAAATATTGCACCGCCGAAGCAGATCATGCGATCGAGGGCGTTCGGGAAATATGTAACGTCACTTGATGAGCTAAAAGAAGCAGCAGCACTTTTTATGAGCATGGCAGCTGAATCGCTTCGCGCTCATAAACTTGTTGCCGGAGTTGCCGGAGTTTTTATTCATACCAATCGCTTCAATGACGATCCGAAATATTCAAGTGCTTTAAGCGATGCGCTCTATGAACCGACATCTTATACCCCTGATCTCATCGCGCATGTGCATAGATTACTCGAAAAAATTTATCGTCCGGAATTCCGTTATCAGAAACTCGGAATAATTTTATCCGATCTTGGCGAAGGAAAAGAAATGCAGCTTACATTTTCTTACAATGAAAAAGTCTTGCTTCAACAAGAGCGGATGATGACGGTGCTTGATAATATCAATGCGAAATACCGAGAGAATCATCTTGTTATGCTTGCTGCCGAAGGCACGGAACATGGCTGGCATTCGAAGCAGGAGCATCTTTCGCAGGCAAAACCGGAATACGTTGATCCGAAAGAGCGGACAAGATTCCTGACGACCGTATCTGTTCCCGGCACTTCGGCAAAACGGAAAGATCATGCAATGGAACCGGCAATGCAATCGAGGGCACTAGGTAAGCAAATAGCGGAGAGGATGATGCGGGAAGATAATTAAAAATTAAAAATGTAAAATTAAAAATTGGAGGGATGTGTCATTGCGAGGTGTCGCGCAGCGACGACGAAGCAATGACATGCAAAACTATTTCTCGTATCGTCGCAACCCGACAAGTTTATAATTATCCTGCTCCAAAGCGCGGACGATCACTTCCCTGTTTTTGTACATTGAAATTGTAGAATAATTTTTGATCGCAATTGCAGTGTACATTATTATTGCCGATGCAAATGTAACCTGGACAATTCGCTGAATCCATTTTTTTTCTAAAAGCTTACAGAATGCATAGAGCGAATAGAGAATAAGTACCGGAAAGAACAGCACCGAGGCATGAGAAGCGGGGTCGACCTTCGAGAAAAATGTTGAGATATAAAAAAGAAGAAAGCCCGAAAGAGTAAACATTGCAACATTGCGCAGCATGATGTCTCCTTTTTTCGGACGGAAAAAACTGTAGAACAAATACAGCGCCTGAGCAAGACCGGCAATGCCGACAATAATCGTGAATGGCGCTGCCCAAAGATAATTTTGCAGGAATACTACTCTCTCCTCTGTATTGCCGCCGATAAAACGTGTAACATCGAAACAGCCATACGAAAGGAATGACGAAAGCAATTTAAAAATATCTCCGGCATGTTCCCAATGAATTTCCACCATTCCCGAAACGCTTTTCCCTTTTTCGGATGTGAGGCCGAAGTTTAGTAATGTCGGAAGCAGAAGGCTACCTGTAGTTAAGCAGCCGAATAGGAATGAAAATGTATTTATTGCAATAAAGCGAATATTTTTTGTACGAAGCAAATAGAAAAATGCAACGGTAGTAAATGGACCGAGCAATACCCATGACATATGCAATTGGAATATCCAGAATATTCCGAAGCCCAAAAAGAAAAACGAAAGCCACAGTGGCAGAATATTTTTCCGAAGCGTGGGGTATATCTCAAAAATGCCTATAAAAAAAATTATAGCTCCCGGAATTACATGAGACGGATTTATAATGCGCGTAAAATAACATATTGACCACGGAATAAGAAAAGCATAAACCCAAATAAACATCCGCGAATAATTCGGTAGCCGCTTCGATGCATACCATGCAAGAAAACCAAGGCTGAGCGTCAAAAGAATGTTTAAGACGATAAACGGCGCTTCGGGAATTTTCCAAAGATACCAGCCTATCGAAACCAGGTAGCCTTGCAATGCACCGGGTATCTGCGAACCATTATAAACAAGATCGGCGCCGAAATACGGAAAGGTATGAGTCGTAAAAGATTTCAGACCGATCAAATATATTTGCAATACATCTTCATCCGGAAACCAGAATTCTGTTGTAAGGCTGAAGAGAAAACGGAAGATGATAATGCCTGCAACCAGAAGAGGGATACGAATACGGGGAAAGAAATTTTTCAAAATAATATTTTCTTGGTAATAATTCCTTTTTCCGTCTGCAATACTAAGATCGTAAAATGCGAATGCAGATCGCTGACATCGAGCGTATATATTCCTGGTGCGGAAATATCAATTTTTGTCCGTTTCAGTAATCTTCCGTCTATGGTGTAAAGGGAGGCGGTAGTGGGACCAAGCGAAGTTTTTGAATTCACAATAAGTAAATTGTCTTTTACGAAGATTTCTATTGGGTTATTTATTTCTTTATTGATAGTGTTTTTAAACTTAGGAGGGAAAGAAATACTACCATTATAATATGTAATAATATATTTTTCAGCCCCATGAGAATCTTCTTTTGGTAATGTATCAGTGTTGGATCCCACAAAACCAAATGTATCAAAATTTATTAATTTTGACGGTATAATAATAGCCAAAGTATGGGCAGATTTCCC
>JANYLL010000295.1 GCA_025357895.1 Ignavibacteriota bacterium | reverse complement strand
TCCTTCGCTTCAATGCCGTACTTAAGAGTGAAGGAGTGCATGTGATGGTGCGCTCAAGCTCCGGTGAAGATATTGAAGCGGCTTGCGGACAGCTTGCTCTGAGCAAATTACCTCATCCGATCGCTATAGAAGTCTGATGCCATTCTTTCCAAAAACGAACGAAGACATTTCAGAGTTTCTTCGGAATCGAGGTCAAACATCGCTTCATATTTCCGGTCGTGACCAAGATCACGATGAAGGAGAAACGATTTCACTTTCAAAGTTGAACCATATTCTGTTCTACGAACATGAGGAAATGATCATCTCCGCCCAGTCTGGTATAACCCTCGATGAATTACAAAAAAAGCTGGCGACTAAAAGCCAATGGATTCCGACGCTGGTCGAGGCGGAATCATCAGAAGAAACTCTTGGCGCAGCAGTTGCAAGGGATCATTTTCATCCTCGCTCGCTTAATTGCGGAGCTTTGCGGACTACAATTCTTGGCGGCACATTTTGCGCAACGAGCGGCGAAATATTTAAGAGCGGATCCCGAGTAGTTAAATCAGTTGCGGGATATGATATTCATCGCGCCTTTTGCGGCTCGCGCGGACGATTCGGAATTATTCTCGATCTTACATTAAAAGTCCAGCCATTCCCGGAAATGTTTTACCGATTTCTTGCTCCGCTCGAAGCTCGAAAACAAATCTTGAAATTTCATCCTGCATGCCTTGAAGAATATGTCGGCAAGCTTCTTGTGGAATTTGCCGGATATAAAGAAGATATACTTTTTGATATTGATCAATTAAAATCAAGCGATATAAAGATTGAAGAACTCGACGATAAGAAATGGGCAAATGCAGTGAAAGAATTAATTCGGCTGAGCGATAAAGAAAGGAAAAAAATTCTTCCTCCTGTGACAGAAGAATTACTATCGAAGGTTCGAAAAGTTTTTGACCCGGAAGGAATACTTATATAAACCGTGAATGAAACGCTCCACATAGAAACTTTCTCCGGGCGCTCACAGAAATTGCAAGCCTGCATTCATTGCGGGTTATGTTTGGAGGCATGCCCAACCTATCTTGAGACGGGCGAGGAGATGTCCAGCCCGCGCGGCAGAATTTATCTGATGAAAGCCCTCGAAGAAGGCCGCATTGAAGCAACTGATGAAGCATTTATTGCACACCAAGACTCTTGCCTTGTCTGCCGTTCCTGCGAGACAGCCTGCCCATCGGGCGTGCAGTTTGGTATCTTAATGGAGCAGACGAGAGAGATCATTACAAATACGGCAAAACCGAATTGGCTTCACCGTTTTATTTACACAAAACTTCTGGGCTCTCCGAAACTGGTTCGCGCTTTGCAATATCCTCTCGGTATTGCTTCAAAGAGCAGATTTGCACGGCTATGCGAAAAAACTTTTCAACTGAAGACGCCCCTCCTCCTTTCCAAGGAGGGAGTTGGGGGGTGGTTGAGTCCGCTTATTTCATCCCTTCAGTTATTGCCGGATAATATTCCCTTCCCGAAAGAGCGTCCACTTATTTATCCAACTGGAACAAAAAAGCGCGGTTCCGTTGGTTTACTGATCGGCTGCATCGGCGATCTCTTTACCTCGCACATTAATGATGCAACGATAAAAGTTTTAAACCAGCTTGGTTATGATGTTCATACTATTCCAAAGATCTCATGCTGTGGTGCGCTTGCCTCACATTCAGGATTTGGAGAACAGGCAAGGGAACTTGGGCTGAATGTGATCGCAGCGCTTGAATCATCTCCGGTTGATTATTATATATCCAATATCGCCGGATGCGGCGCAATGCTGAAGGATTATTCAAAGCTTTTCGAAGGGACTCCAAATTATGAACGCGCATTGAACGTGAGAAAGAAAATACGAGATATCTCCGAGTTCCTTTTGGAATTTGATAAAGATAATATTTTGCAGATGAACTTAGCGCTACCCGAAAAAACCTTGATCGGTTACCAGGCTCCGTGCCATCTCTATCACGGACAGCAGATTAAGGATGCGCCGCTTGAGCTTCTACAGCTTATTCGCAATGCCGAAGTTTTCCCTTTTGAAGAAAATGATATTTGCTGTGGCAGCGCAGGTATGTATAATATCGAACATCCTGTTATGGGTGAAGCTTTATTAGAAAGAAAAATGACGATCATCGAAAAACAAGAGCCTGATATTATTGCCACAGCGAATGCTGGATGTTTAATGCAATTAGCCAAAGGAGTTCGCGAAACAAAGTCGAATGCAAAGATTTTGCATGTGATTGAAATACTCGCTGAAGCAATTGAGTCGTAATTTTGTATTGGCGGACTAAGAGTCCGCCCCACTGATAAAATTTAAAATGATTAAAGCAGTAGTTTTCGATCTTGATAATACGCTTGTCGACTTTATGGCGATGAAGCGAAGCGCTATCGACGCGGCGATCGATGCAATGGTCGATGCAGGTTTAGAACTTGAACCGTTGGAGATCCGCGAGCGAATTGATGTCATCTATAAAGAACGAGGTATGGAATATCAGCAGGTATTTGACGATCTCATTTATGATATTTTTCAAAAGATTGACCATCGCGTTCTTGCTTCCGGCATTATCGCATACCGCCGGGCGCGCGAGGCAGCGCTGAAGCCTTATCCGCATGTCACTGCGACGCTGATGGAGTTAATTCGCCGAGGAATCCGGCTTGCCGTGCTCACTGACGCCCCGGGCCGTGAAGCTTGGCTGCGTCTGTGCTACATTAATTTTCA
>JANYLL010000068.1 GCA_025357895.1 Ignavibacteriota bacterium | reverse complement strand
TCCTTCTTCGAGGAAACAACTATTCAAAATGTAATGGCATTCGATCCGAGCGAAGTTAATGGCAAATTGGTTATCAGTTGGCTTCTCAGTTGTCACAAGTTTAATGATGGACCATTCCCAATCGCTCCATTTTTTAGCAGCTGCAAGTTGTTTGTTTTTATCATTTGAAGTCAACACCTTATAGTATGCTTGCGGGTAGCTTTCACCTTGTTCAAGTATGACACCTGAGCAAAAATCAGTCCATTGTTCAGGGAATATCTCGCTTGCTCCGCTACCGTAAAGCCATGCATTATCTTTTTCTCGCGAAAGAAAAATACCTCTCAAAATCAGATGAGTAACTCTCTGAGGATATTTTTGTGAATAGGAAAGTCCGAGCGTTGATCCCCATGAGCCTCCGAAGACTAACCATTTTTCAATACTAAGATGTTGGCGGAGTTTTTCAATATCACCGACAATATCCCATGTCGTATTTTCTTCAAGAACTGCAAGCGGAAAACTTCTGCCGCAGGCGCGTTGATCGAAAAGAATGATGCGGTAATGCTCGGGATCGAAAAATCGGCGCATATCCGGCGAGCAGCCTGCTCCCGGTCCACCATGAAGTACTACGGCGGGTTGACCTTTTGGATTGCCAACCTCTTCATAATATAAAGTATGGATATCCGAAACCTTTAATTGCCCATGATTATATGGTTCGATTGACGGGTATAGCTCTGTCATTTTTATGTGATTGATATTCTGCTGTTGTTGTTAATATACAAAATTACAGTTAATCTGACAACGGAAACCTGAAACCTGTTCCCATGACGAAAGAACAACTCATTTTTGCCTATAAAAATATGCTTCTATCGCGTGAGTTCGATCATGCGCTGATAAATCTTTATCGTCAATCAAAGATCGTTGGCGGAGTATATTCACAAATAGGGAATGAGGCATCGAGTGTGGGTACAGCAATGGCGCTCGGTGAGGGTGATGTGATCTTCCCAATGCATCGTGATAACGGCGCGCATTTTGTGCGCGGAATGACTCCGCGAGAAATGGCAGTAAATTTTCTTTTCCGAAAAGGCTCGATGACTCGCGGAACCGACGGCACCGGACACTTCGCAGATGCTAAAAGAAAAATTTATGGCAATGTTTCTCATCTTGGAGCAATGGTCCCTGTGGCTGCCGGAGCAGCGCTGGCTCAGAAATTATCAAAGACAGGATTCGTTGTGCTCAATTATATCGGAGATGGCGGTGCATCTGTCGGAGAAGTCCACGAAGGTTTGATGATGGCTTCTACTCATGAATTGCCATTAATTCTTATCATCGAGAATAATCAATATGCTTACTCTACACCATTATCAAAGCAATCCCACAATCCAAAATTATCGGATCGCGCAATCGGCTATGGAATTCCCGGAGTAACTGTTGACGGCACAGATATAGAGGCAGTTTATGATGCAACAGCAAAAGCAGTACAACATGCCCGCGACGGCAAAGGACCTTCGATCATCGAAACGCTGACGATGCGAATGCGCGGTCATGCTGAGCATGATGCCTTTGAATATGTGCCGAAAGAAATGTTGCAAGAGTGGGATAAGAAAGATCCGGTCAGGAAAACGGCTGAACTTCTTATTAAAAAAGGTTTATCAAAAATAGAAATTACCGAGATCGAACAAGAAGCAAAATTAGAAATCGAAGAGGCGATTGATTATGCGAATGGACTTCCTGATCCGGATGCGGAAGAGGCATTTAAGAATGTATTTATAGCCTAAGAAATAATCTCGCTCGATAGCGGCGCAATAAGTATCTCTTCTAAACTTCGCAACTCCGTATTCCAGCCTGCCCACGTCTCTGCATGCCAGAGAGCTTCCTGCTCTGAAGTGCCAAGTGTTTTTGTCAGAGTATAAAGTGCTCCGAATACATCGCCTGAGCCGGTTGTGTTAAGAATTGTTTTCTTGTCCGGTTCTTTATTCCAAATTTTCTCGTGCTTAAAATCGAAAGATGTTGCGCCGCGTTCGGCACGAGTGATCACGACAGTTTGTGGTGATCCATGCTTATCCGATAATTTTCGTATTTCTGCAAGCAACTGCTTCTCCGTTATTATTTCCGGAGCGGCAAACCAATCAGATTCCATTTCATTCATTTGTATTGAATCAACATTCGTCACCCAGTCTTTCCAATTTTTTATGCCCGAGATTTTTCTCGGTTTATTTTCATCTTCTGAAAGCTCCCCGAGAACAAGAGCATGGACATCAAGATGAATGTATGCGCTTGTCTGAGATCGTATCCATTTTAATGTGTCAAGTGAGATATCAAAACCGGAGATCATATTAATGAATAATCCGTCAAGCGAAGCGAGATCAACCCATGATAGCTCTTCAGAAGTCATCGGCGGCAAAATGATCGGGCAATGCTCAGTTCTGTTGGTTTCATTACTATAGACGAGTCGGACGCGGTTGGTTAGTGACTCTGTCGGAAATAATTTAGAAAGATCTTTGAAGTGATGAAGAAGCGAGTAAAAGGGAAGGATGATCTCGCGATCAGGATTTGAAGTCCAGGTCAGCGGCAGAAACTCAACATCCACTGCTGACTCTCTGGTAGCACGCTCTATAGCCGCATAAGAATACAAGATTCCCCCCAATGCCTGTTCGGTCATCTCGCCGGTTGGCGAGATAATCTCATCAATGCATGGTTGTCCGATTATGCCGATGCGCTTTGTCATGTTATGAATGTAAGGAAATGTTAACGGAAAATAAATATTGGCGCGAAACCTAACAGCATCAAATCTTATTTAGTTATTAACAGATTGTAGTCAAAAACGACGAATGCCCTTTAGAAAACGAATTCTATTTCTATGTACCGGAAATTCTTGCCGCTCTCAGATGGCAGAGGGTTTGATGAATCATCTTGGCGGCGACAGGTTTATCGCTTTCAGCGCCGGTTCAAATCCTTCCGGATACGTTCATCCTCTTGCTATCGAAACGATGCACAAGATGGGCTTGGATATTTCTCATAAAAAATCAAAGTCCCTTGATATCTATGTTAATGGGCAATGGGATATTATCATAACTGTTTGTGATAACGCAAAAGACGCTTGCCCGATATTCCCCGTCCAAAAGATCGGTGCTCATTGGGGCTTCGATGATCCGGCAGAGTTTGAATGTACTGATGAGCAAAAGCGTGCGTTCTACTGTAAGATCGCAACGGAGATCGAACAGCGCATTCGTTATTTATTTGCTTTGCAGGAAAATACATTGCCGTTTGTTCAATATGAGCGTGCTGTGAAAGATATAGCTATGAAATAATTTGAGAAAATATATTATTGCCGAAATTACCGGTACTTTCATTATTGTCTTTGTAGGAACCGGTGCAATAGTGCTGGATGAGGTAACGACTGGCGCCGTTACTCATTTTGGAGTCTGTTTGATCTGGGGAATTGCCGTTGCATCTGCAATTGTATATGCCGGACGAATTCATGAAAGCCACTTCAATCCTGCGGTTACACTTGCATTAGTGGTTGCGGGGAAGTTCTCTGCCAAAAGATCAGTTGAGCATATTATTGCTCAGATAATTGGAGCAATACTTGCAAGTGTTCTTCTTTATTTACTTTTTCCGAAAAATCCTACGCTTGGAGCAACGCTTCCTTCACTTACAATCTGGGCAACAGTCGGAATCGAGATCCTCATATCCTTTTTATTGATGACAACTATTGCCGCAATAGATATATTTAAGATAAAACATAAGACTCTGCCGGCAATAATTATTGGTACTGTAGTATTGCTTATGGCATATTTTGCCGGACCGCTTACGGGAGCATCAATGAATCCTGCACGCTCTATCGGGCCTGCGTTAATAAGCGGACATACGGAATATTTATTGTTATATCTTTTAGCGCCGATAGTCGGGATGATGCTTGCCGTTCCTTTATATAAATTCAACAGGACACCTTCCAACTAATTCATCCGCCATCTTGTTCTTATTCGAACTAGAATTTATGATTTGTTAATGAAAGAAAAGATACGCATAGCCTCCGGGCAGGGATTTTGGGGTGATCTGCCATCTGCGCCGATCGATCAGGTCAAATTGGCAAGCAAGCAATCGCCGATTGATTATATGATGATGGATTATCTTGCAGAAGTCACGATGTCCATTATGCAAAAGCAGAAACTTCGCGATCCGAAAGCAGGATATGCCAAAGATCTTGTCGATGTCATCGATGCAATACTTCCCGATATAGTCGAGAAAAATATTAAGGTCATTACTAATGGCGGCGGAGTAAATCCCGAAGCGTGCCGTGATGCTATTTTCGCTGTTGCAAAAAAACGCGGTATTCCGATCCGTGTCGGAGTTGTGCTCGGTGATAATATTTTAGATGATATTGATCCGATTATCAAAGCCGGACATCCGTTAAAAAATATGGAAAACGGTGAGGCTCTAACGAATGTTCGCAGCCGGGTGCTCAGTGCAAATGTTTATTTTGGTGCAATGCCGATAGTTGAAGCACTTCGTCAAGGGGCACAAATTGTTATCACGGGAAGGACTACCGATACAGGTCTTACGCTCGCTCCGATGATCTATGAATTTGGATGGGACGAGCATGATTGGGATAAACTTGCTTCAGGAACCGTTGCCGGACATATTTTAGAATGCGGCGCGCAAAGCTCAGGGGGCAATTTTTCCGCAGATTGGAAGAGCATAAAAGATTTTGCGAATATTGGTTTTCCGATTGCTGAAGCATATCCGAACGGTGAATTTATTATTACCAAACATCCGAAAACAGGGGGACGTGTTTCGCGACAAACCGTCGCAGAGCAGCTTCTTTACGAGATCGGAGATCCTAAAGAATACATTACGCCCGATTGTGTTGCAGATTTTACTTCAATTCATCTCGAAGATCTTGGCAAAGACAGAGTAAAAGTTTTCGGTATTAAAGGCAAACCTGCCACAGATTTTTATAAAGTATCCATGTCTTATAATGACGGTTACTCTGCGCAAGGCAATCTTACCTATACCTGGCCGGATGCAATGGAGAAAGCTATGGTTGCCGATAAAATTTTGAGAGCACGTTTGAAAAAATCAGGGTGTACATTTGAAGAAATGCGCACTGAATTTCTCGGAGTTAATAGCTGTCACGGACCACTCACACCTGTAAGATTAGATGAAGTACAGGAAGTGGTGGTAAAATTTGCTGTTCGCGGTCAGGATAAAAATTCTATTGTTGAATTCGGAAAAAACATAGCTCCTCTAATATTAACCGGACCACCAAGCGTTACAGGATTTGCAGGAGGACGTCCGAAGCCAAGTGATGTCGTTGCTTATTGGCCTGCATTGCTCAGGAAAACAGCAGTGACTCCGAAAGTTATTGTGGAGGAAACGAAATAATGAAAGTACAACTTTTAGAGATATGTCATGCCCGTTCGGGTGATAAAGGAGATGCTGCGAATGTCGGATTGATAGCCCGCGAAGAAAAATTTTATCCTCTTATAAGATCCACTGTAACAGCAAGCGCAGTAAAAAAACATTTCAAAGGGATATGCAACGGGAAGGTCGAGCGTTTCGAATTGCCGAATCTTTGGGCACTTAATTTTCTGCTTCATAATACCTTAGGCGGCGGTGGGACGGTTAGTTTGAAGCAGGATGCTCAGGGAAAAACTATTGCTGCCGCACTCCTTAGAATGGAGATAGATGTCCCTTCTGCTCTCACGAGAAAGTCTTCTAAAAAACAAACAACGATGAAGAGTGTTATTAAAAAGAAATAACATATATTTGTGAAAAAACGCTACTTCATTTTATTTTATGCAATCTTTTTTATTGTCAATGGCTGTAAGAAAGATAACCCTGCCTCGACCGATATTCCTCCAAGCGATAGTAGCGGAACAGTAAATTTTGTAGTGAGCGAGCTTGGAATGCGAAATCTTCGTGCAGGAGAATATTACTTCATGTGGGTAAAAACGTCACCTGATAGTGGGTGGAAAATAAAGAAGCAACTTCTTATTACCTATACTTCTCCAGAGGATACGGCAATTATGGTAGGGACGATTAAAAACATCTCGATAGAGAATATCTATGAAGTGCTTGTAACGATTGAACGAACTTCTAATCCGGCAACACCGGGATTTTCGTTTCTTCAAGCGAATGATTTCGAAGTTGATCCTATCAAAAAAACATCAAGAGCTGCCCTCAATCATTCACAAACCTTAGGAGATTATTCGGCTTTGCAGGGGAGCTTAGTTTTTACATCAAAATTATCTGACTCTCTAAGCTACACTCACGAATTCTATCTGATGAATTATGCCGGAGGAATTCAGACGCCTTCACTAATGTCTTTAACTGCGCCTCCAACAGGTTGGGATTACGGGCTGTGGGCAGAAGATACAAATTTCACACCTCATGAATATTTTTTCTATGGTTTTTTTTCAAAATCGATAGGGCATGATAGTGATAGTTCAAAAGATTCGTACTTTTTTCCCGGAGGATGGAAGCCCCAGC
>JANYLL010000052.1 GCA_025357895.1 Ignavibacteriota bacterium | reverse complement strand
TATTCCCAGCAAAATAAGCCGGAAAGAACCATAAGGCAAAAAGTATAGCAAAATAAAATAATATACTCATATTCCTGTTTTTGTCAATGAGAGCATTTTTTATTTTTCAGAATGCTTGGTCATTAATTCTCCGCCGCCGATTTGTTTAAAAGAAACACGGGCAGATTTTATTTCAGGATTATATTTAACCATAACTTCAAAAGGCGAAGTTTGTCCCGGTAGTAATGGACTGTACTCTATCATGGCATTATCTGATGTCACAAATTCATCATTTTTATCCGAACAAATAGCAATTGCCTCCACAGATTCAATCGATTTAGATGAGATATTCTTTACTAATCCCTTTACGTAAAAATAATTTTCAGAATTTGTAAAATTCCATTTTATTAATTCAAGTTTGGTTTCTTCTACAAAGGTAAATATAGATTTATCCTTAGCTAATTCGTTTTCATTCTCTCTAACAGAGCAACCTCCGAGAAAAAAAAGAATGAGAATGATACCTATTGCTTTACCGTAATTATTATCCTTCATATTCCTGTTTTCCTAAAAAAGTTAATTCGTAATTTCGCCGTTTGTTCCGGCAACCCTGATCGTAAAATAAATTCTTTCTCGGTTTCAAAATTATCCAGCGAAGGAAAAAGTACAAGCGTTGCGAATGTCTGTGCTTCGCGCTCTTTTTTCCTTACCACAACATCATCCATTTGATAGAATCCGATACACATTGAATGCAAAAATACGTGTCCGAGTTCATGCAATATACGAAGATTTTCCTTAGAGGCATCCTCATCTCTTACAACGATGATCATTTCGCTGCTTCGGATTTCGCTACTTTCGAAAGAGGCTTTAAGAAATTGACGAAGGCATCGAGATCGCGAGTGAATCCGGGAAAGATAGCTAAAGACTTATCATCGGAAGAGACAATAACATAATAAGGTTGAGCGATAGTACTAAAGCGCACTTCCTCCATTGTGCGATTAGAATCATTAAGAGGTGTGCCATCGTCTGTGTAAAGGCGTGCCAAAATAAAATCCTTAAAAAGTGCAGTGACTTCGGGTTTTTTGAAAATAGTGGATTCCATTGCCCGACAGTTAGTGCATTGATAACCGGTGAAGTCGATAAATACATTCTTCCCTGTGCGCTTTGCTTCTGCCAATGCCTCATTTAGTCTCGGATACCAGAATAATCCTGCACTCTGTTCCCCTGCATGAGGCAGTGATGGAGCGAATGAAGCGGTTACAGGTTGAGATTCATCAAAAACAGGCGGGAGAAATGCATCTATTTCACCCAATGGCTTATTTCCGAAACCTGTAAACAGATAAATCCCGCATGTAAGAAATATAATTGCAAAGACGGCGCGAATCGGTCCGATATGCTGGGATGGTGTATCATGCGGAAGATTAAACCTGCCCAGAAGGTACAATGTCGTTATTCCTGCAATCGCCATCCAAGTTGCTATCACAAAATCTCGTGTAAAAATGTGCCAGTGAAAAACGAGATCCACATTCGAAATAAATTTCATTGCCGCAGCGATTTCCAGAAATCCCATCACGACCTTAACGCTATTAAGCCAGCCGCCGGATTTAGGTAGTGCCTTGATAGCGCTTGGAAAAAGCGCCAGTAGAAAGAAAGGAAGTGCAAAGACCGAAGCAAAGACTGTCATTCCTATAAGTGGTACAAACCATTGTCCGCGAGAGAACGAAACCATCAGCGTTCCGACAAACGGAACAGTACACGTAAAACTTGTAAGTGAAAAAACAAAACCCATGAGGATTACCGAGACAATTTGATTCTCATGTGTTGAAGCTTTTACATGAAGTTTATTCAGTACTTCATTGGGGACGCCGAGTTCATATAATCCAAAGAGATTTAACGCAAATGCTACAAATATGACTGCAATCAAAATATTAACGGCAGGATTTGCTGCAAATTTATTTATTCCGGAAGAGCCGAAAAGAAGAGCCAGCAAAAAGCCGAGTACAACGAATGTCACCACAATGCCAATTGCATAAAAGGTAGCATCTTTGACGGCATGCTTTTTTGAGCCCTGATTGCGTTTTGTAAAAAAACTAACAGTGATCGGAATCATCGGAAAGACGCATGGCGTCACAAGTGCAAGTAATCCGAATCCCATAGCCGTTAAAATAAAACTCCAGATAGATTCATTCGCGATCTTATTAAGGTCATCGGCGCTGACTCCACCGCCGGCTGGGGGTTGGGTAGGATTAAGGGGAGTTTTAGGACTTATAGCGGATGAAGGCTTATTAGTCGTATCGGTCACATCAACCCGATCATCACCTTTAGTAAGAGTTATCTGCATCGGCTCTTTACCTAAAAAGAGCATCGGGACCGTAAACGTATTTGCGGGAATGCAATTGCTTTCATTGCAGGTCTGGTAATTTATCCAAAGATAGAACGGATTTTTTCCGGGCTTTGCCGAACCTTTGACTTTTATTTTTGCAACAATATCAAAATCAGAATAGAAAGCTTTTGTGGTCGCCATGAAATTTGAATCAAATTTTGGCGTAACTTTTCCACGTTCTTCGAAGCCGGTGAGCGAGAAGTTGTTTATAAGCTCATCAGGTATCGCAAGTTTCAGCGGTGAACTTGCTTCGGCATCGGATTTTGAACTATAAACATGCCAATGCTTACCTGTTTTAAAATGGATTTTCGCTTCAAATGTTTTACCCTGTGAAAAATCCTGATTGGGATCAATAGAAAGAGTGAAGGTTGCGCTATCCGGAGCGAATTTTTCCCGGATCTTCGAAAGTTTTTGGGCGTATGAAATCGTGCCGAAGGGGATAAGTCCGGTCAGAACGAATAAAATGAGTACACGGCAAATTTTCATCATACTAAAAACGGGCATCCGAAGTTGCCCGTTCCAATTACTTAAGCTAAGATAAACAAAATTGATTATTTGACGTTATAAATTGTCATGCCATTTTTTGTACTGCCATGGATCTTGGCTTTTGTATTTCCATCAGCGCGCATCTCTGCAAGGTGTTCCTGAGCTTCGACACTATTCGATGTTGAAAAACCACTTGAAGAATGCCTTACCGAATGAGAATGGATCTTCGGAGCTGGTTTAGTGGTGATCTCATTTCTGGTTGCAGGCTGCGGCATATCCTCCGGTTTATCATTGATACCCGTACTTTTCGGCGCAGCAGTATCCTGAGTTACAGGATGTGGCGGATTCGGAGCCATCATCGGCGGTGGTGGTGGGTGCATCATGCCATCACCCATGTGATAATAATGATTACGATGAATCACACTTATCAAAATGATCGTAAGTGCCATAATTCCTAATACGCCGACAATTGCGCTTAGGATATTTACCGGCGACCATCCGCTCTGCCTGGAAGGTTCGCTGTAATTTGACCTGAATTCGTCTGCCATAGATTTTCCTTTTATATCAGAACCCAAAGCATCGCTTTTTGGTGCGCGTGAACCGTAAAGCAACGCCTCGACGTCCTTTTCCGGTATATGATAGCGATTAGCAAGCCGTTTAACCGGTTCATTTGAGCCGAGGCTGGTTTCGGCATCGGAAGAGTGTAGTATATGTTGTTTCACTGAGCTTAATTGATGTTGGCGTAAAATACAAATCTATGGTAAATATCGTGCCCTTTTCAAAGAATTCACTATTCGGTGTATTTCTTGCCGTAAATTTACGAAATAATTTGGACAATACCAAATGAAAAGGAAAAAAGAACATAAAAATAAATTGAGTGCAACAACGAGCCGGAAGCAAAGTCATGTCGAACTTGTCGTATCTGAACAGGTTTCTCATCGAAGTGTTGCGTCGGGTTTTGATGACATTCGTCTGATTCATAACGCCTTGCCAGAGATCGCCTTAACTGAGGTTGATACGTCGATAAATTTTCTTGGAAAGCATCTCGATGTGCCTATCCTGATCTCTTCGATGACAGGTGGGTATACCGATGCGGAGCGAATTAATGGTGCACTTGCAATTCTCAGTGCAAAATATGGGGCGGCGATGGGTCTGGGAAGCCAAAGGCAGGCAATGGAGAGCAAGCTCTTTCATAATTCGTTTAAAATTGCCCGAAAAGAAAATCCGACTGGACTTATTTTTTCAAATATCGGAGCAGTTGAAGTTGCGCGCCTTAATTCTAAAGGTAAGATCGGAAAGATCAAAATGCTGATTGATCTTATTGAAGCTGATGCTCTGATCGTTCATCTGAATCCGCTGCAGGAATTACTCCAACCTGAAGGTGAGCCTGATTTTAGAGGCGTAATTAATGGAATTGAGAAATGCGTACAATCTCTCGGAGTCCCCATTATCGCCAAAGAAGTCGGTGCAGGAATTTCGAAAGAAGCAGCGAAAAAATTAATTGAAATTGGAGTGCGTGTGATCGACGTTGCCGGAGCCGGCGGAACAAGTTGGGCAGGAGTTGAGATATTACGACAAAAAAAGAAAGAGCGCAGGAAACTCGAACCCTTCTGGGATTGGGGAAATCCGACTGTTGATGCACTGCTGCAGGTTCGGGAGTTGAAAAAAAATATGACGTTTGGGTTGATCGCAAGTGGTGGGATTCGTAATGGAATTGATATTGCAAAATCTATCGCACTCGGCGCCGATCTTGCAGGTATTGCAAAACCATTGATCTCTACTTTTATGAATGAAGGAGAAAAAGAGTTGGATCGGATAATGGAGGAGCTTATTATTCAACTACGATATTCGATGTTTCTCACAGGCTCGCAGAATCTTCCCGCGCTTGCGAAGCAACCGTTACAAAGAATTTAGCGTTCGAATCGCCGTGAATACATCCGATAATTTTCTTCACTCGACCGAAGCTATAGGCAAACAAATTGAATTGCGTTTGCAAAAGCTTATACCCGAATCGCCGAAGAGTCTTTATGACCCTATACGGTATATTCTTGGATCCGGCGGAAAACATATCCGTCCGGTTCTGACCTTTCTTGCCTCGCAATCTGATCAGAGTGCCGACTGGTTTCCCGCAGCCTGCGCTGTAGAGCTATTGCATAACTTTACTCTTGTGCACGATGATATAATGGATAATGCCAAATCGAGGCGCGGGAACCCGACGATGCATAATAAATATGACGTGAATACTGCGATCTTAGCTGGTGATGCGATCATTGCATTAGCGGAGGAATCACTTGCCTCCGGTAAATATAAATTTGCATCCGAGATGATGAGCGAATTTGCTTTTGCATTTCGTTCGGTCTGCGAAGGCCAGGCGTATGATAAAGAATTCGAAATGCGTAATGATGTAACGACGGAAGATTACATTCGTATGATCGATCTTAAAAGCGCAAAAATGCTCGAGCTTGCCGCAGTTCTTGGTGCATATTCCGCCGGAGGTGAAAACGTCGAACTGGTGCGGAAATTTGCACATCACACCGGTATTGCATTTCAGATAAGGGACGATCTGTTGGATCTCGTAGCCGATGAAACATCGTTCGGCAAAACACAGGGCGGAGATATCTCTGAAGGGAAACGCACATACTTATACGTAACAGCTATGAAATCGTTTGACACTCTTGAGGCTAACGATCAGGAACTGCTTTTGCGAATACAAGCTAAACATACGATAGAGCATGATATCCACCATGCAATAAAGCTTTTCACACATATCGGAGTAATCCAAAAAGCGCAGGAAGCAATTGCTGAACAGACGACAATAGCAAAAAAGAGTTTGGAAAATATTCATAATAGCGAAGTGCGCGAAGGATTATCTGCTTTTGGAGAATATTTATTAGGAAGAATGTACTAATATTCAGTGGAACGGACTTTAGTCCGTTCGCGAAAAAGACGGATTAGAGTCCGTCCCACTATAAAATTTTATTTTCACATTGATAACCCGCAACGTAACCATACTTAACCGCGCCGGCTTGCATACCCGACCTGCTGCAGCAATCGTCAAACTTGCGAGCGAGTTTCAATCCGAGTTTTATATAAATAAGGATGGATTTCAGATCAACGGCAAATCCATTATTGGCGTAATGACTCTTGCCGCTGCACAAGGTTCTTCGCTTGAACTGAGTTTCGATGGTTCCGACGAAGAAGCAATGGCAAATGCAATGACAGAATATTTTGCTAAAGGGTTTGAGGAGATGTAATACAATGCCCTTTACCTCAGCAAATGCGTCTCTTTGGTTTCACTGAATGAACCGGCGTCGATCTTGTAAAAGTACACTCCGTTTGCCAAACCTACGGCATCCCAATGACGCTCGTACGTCCCGGCAGATAATTCCTCGGAAGCAAGAACCGATACTTCTCTTCCAAGCGCATCAAAAACTTTAAGCGATACGAATGATCTTGTTGGAATACTGAATCCAATCTTCGTGCTTTCATTAAATGGATTCGGGTAGTTTTGTTTGAGACTAAAACCTGACGGTTGATACTCTGAAGATACGCTCGAAGTAATCATTTCAGAAAGCGGACGGCGCCAGACGCCGCCATTATAAGTCCCAGCGAAGAGATAATTGTCATTCATGGCGAAAGAAAAAATAGTATCGTGGACCAACCCCATACTGACATCAGCCCAGCTTGTGCCGTAATTAGTGGAAAGAAAGACACCCCCGCCATCAGTCCCGGCGAAGAGATTCGTGCCTTTTATGGCAAGAGAAAGAACAACTGTGTCCGTTAACCCTTTTCTGACGGCAGTCCAGCTTGTCCCGTTGTTAGTGGAAAGAAA
>JANYLL010000022.1 GCA_025357895.1 Ignavibacteriota bacterium | reverse complement strand
GCAATGAAAACAGCCATTTCACTTGTCGGGGAAGGACAGCTTTCTCTTACTAAATGTGCAGTGATGGTCGGAGAGCAGGCAAATAATAGAAATTTCCTCGAAGTTATCAGGGCTATTGGTCAGCATTTTGATCCGTATTATGATTTTCTTCTTATTCCGAATGTTCCTCTTGATACTCTTGACTTCACGAGTTACACAATGAATCTGGGTTCAAAGATGATCCTCGATGCAACTCCGAAACTTGCTGCATCGGCAAGCGGCGGAAAGTATCCTCCACGCCAAGAGAATGAATTTGCTTCACGTACCGGAAGAGCAGCAAGAAATCCAGCAGAGATAGATATGCGTATAAAGGATTATAAGCTGATTGAAGATACCCTGCTCGTAGTAAAAGTAGAAGGGGCTTACACTTCTGAACAAAATGCTGCGATGCAGATAGAGGGAGAAATTACTCCTTCAGGAAAAGCAGTTGGGTATGAAGTGATCGAAAAGCTCATTGCTTCCGAAAATGTCGAGTTGCTTCCTCGCGGAACAAAGATCGTTGTCGCCGTCAGTGAAGATATTAATCTCTCAAGTATTCAGGAAATCATCTGGGGAATATTCACACGCTTCGATGCAGCCCGTGATGTACTCTTTACAACGTCGGAGATGAATGGCATCGCACCTGTGTATAAGGGTATTATGGGGATAGATGCAACATGGAAGATTGGTTATCCGAATCCCTGCTTAATGTCTGAAGAGATCGTCAGTAGGGTATCTGATCGGTGGAAAGAATACGGATTCCGATAATCTCCGTAATTGAATGACTGTGAGGCCTCCCTTACCATACATTCATCGTAGTCTTACAATTTTGTTTATGGAAAATAATATGAATATGAAAAAAATCTCACACGTTGCATCTTGTTGTGCTTTGGTATTCATGCTTGGTGCAATCTCATCTGCATCATTGGCACAAGGACCCGGTGGTAAGGAATTCGGATTCGGTTTGATTCTCCTTGAGCCGACCGGAGGTACAATAAAGTATTGGCTCAATAGCGAAAATGCTCTTGTAGCAGATATAGGCTATTCATATTTTGGGGCACCTCGCATCGATGTTGACTACCTATGGCATTTTCATGCATTTAATTCAAATGTTGTCAAGCTTTACGCGGCAATTGGCGGAGCTGTTGGTTTTGGCAATGGATATTATGGTGTGTTCTACACAGGAAAACATTATGATGAAGGCGACTACCCATTCTATTATCGCGGATATCGTAATTCCGATATAGGATTTGGAATCCGCGCAATGTTTGGATTAAATATTATTCCCAAACGCACACCACTTGAATTCTTTTTGGAACTCGGACCACTTATCGGAATTTCTCCTTTCGGTGTGGCATTTGATGCTGCAGTCGGAGTGCGATTTTATCCCTAAGGGCATCAAAGCTTCACAAGCCTGACACCCTTTAATCCTTCAATACTGGAGATTTCATTTAAAGCACTTTCTGGAACTTCAATATCCACATTAATGATCGTTACTGCTTTGTCTCCGGCTTGAAGTCTGCCGTTGGCAAGTCCTGCAATATTCACTCCTGCATTGCCAAGAATAGTCGAAACCTTGCCAAGAATGCCGGGAATATCAGGATTGAAGAATACCAGTAATGTACCTTCAGCTGAAATATCAACACGGTAATTATCGATCTCTACAATGCGTGCTGTATTATCAGCGAGAAGTGTGCCTCGAACGCAATGCGAAATATTGCCCGTACCTATTTCAATAAGAATACTATTCGTATAACTACCGAAATGATCGGTTGTTGATTCGGTAACAGCAATGCCGCGCTCTTTCGCGAGAATAGGTGCGTTGACGTCATTGACGTGCTCCTGAATAAATTGCGCAAGAAAATTTTTAAGAATAGCAATTGTAAGAGCCTGCGTTTTTTGTTTCGTCACTTCTCCGGAATAGGTGATGTGGATAGCATCGATCTTCTCTCGCGAACCTTGTGAAAGAAAAGCAGCAAGTTTTTGGCAAAGATCGTAATACGGACGAAGATGCTCCCATTGTTCAGGACCGACCGCTGGAACGTTAACTGCATTAAAGATCGTCTTTCCATAAAGCGCATCTACGATCTGCTTTGCAACAACAATTGCAACATTAACCTGCGCTTCTTCAGTGCTTGCTCCGAGATGAGGCGTTGCAATAAAATTTGGGAGATCGAGCAGGGGATTATCCGTAGGAGGTTCTTTAGAAAAAACATCGAATGCTGCTGCTGCAACTGTGCCGGATTTCAATGCTTCGGCAACTGCTTCCTCATTATAGATTCCGCCGCGAGCAACATTGAGAAGGCGAACACCTTTTTTACACAATTTTAATTCTTCTACGCCAATTAAATGAGAAGTATCTTTGGTGATAGGAACATGAACCGTAATTATATCCGAGCGTTCGAGCAATACGTTAAGCTCGACTAATTCTATACCAAGTTCATGAGCACGTTCGGGGCGGGCATAAGGGTCGTATGCAATAATTTTTATGCCAAATGCTTTACTTCGGTTTGCAACTTCAACACCAATTCTTCCGAGTCCGATAATCCCGAGGGTTTTGCCAAGTAATTCTATTCCGGTAAATTTTGATCGCTCCCATTTTTTTGCTCGCAAGCTTTCATAAGCCTGGGGTATATTACGTGCCATTGAAAGCATGAGTGCCATCGTATGCTCTGCCGCTGAAATAGTATTTCCATCCGGCGTATTCATGACAATTATTCCGGCACGTGTTGCGGCAGGAATGTCGATGTTATCAAGCCCTACTCCGGCACGTCCAATAACTTTTAGCTTTTTTGCACTTGCAATGATTTCATGTGTGACTTGCGTATCGGAGCGAATAACAAGCGCATCGTAGTCGGCTATTACCTTTTGTAATTCATCAGGCTTCATGCCGAGTTTGACATCGACTGTAATATCTTTCTCAGCTTTGAACACAGCAATGCCTTGTTCGGAAAGTTTATCGGAAATTAAGATTTTGTACATTATTTTTATATTTGTTTGTCATTGCGAGGAGGGCTTTAGCCCAACGAAGCAATCCACTCAGGTTAACAAGAGAGCCTGAGTTCTATACCTCAGGGGATTGCTTCGTCGCCGCTTCGCGGCTCCTCGCAATGACACGGTTATATTATTTATGATAAAAATACTTTCTGCGCTGCCTTCACTCCTTCACCCATTGTTATCGGCACTCCAAGTTGAGATAAAACGCATTCAAGCGCTGCAACGGTCATAAGCACATCGGTTCTATCGCAATACCCAAGATGACCGATGCGAAAAACTTTCCCCAGCATCGAGCCTTGTCCGCCGACAATAGAGATGCCCCATTCAGCACGCATCTTTTTTACGATGTCACCGCTATCGATTCCTGTTGGCGAGTGAACGGACGTTACGCTGACACTTGGTGCATCTGAGAAAAGTGTTAACCGCAGAGCTTTCATTGCTTCACGTGTTGCATGAGCAAGCAATTCATGGCGTTTCCAGATATTTTCAATACCTTCAGCATGAATGAGTTGAAGCGATACTTGAAGCTGGCGAACAAGTGATACATTCGGAGTCCATGGCGTATCGGGTAATTTTTCTTCGGTTAATTTAGAAAGCGCCGATTCAAAAGACCAATAAAACTTTGAGGTTTTTTTGGATTTCACAGTGGCTAAAGCACGTTCGCTTAAAGCGATCAATGCAAGACCCGGCGGCATCATCAAACCTTTTTGCGTACCCGATACTACTGCATCGACACTCCATTCATCCATCTTGAAAACGCATGCTACAAGTCCACTGATAGCATCGACTGCAAAAAGAGTGTTTGTGCTTTTCGTGAGAGCTGCAATTTCTTTTATCGGATGTTGAGCGCCTGTTGAGGTTTCCGAAAGTGTACCGCAAAGCAAAACAGCATCGGGATTGTCGGTTAAGGCTTTTTGGACATCTTCAGGTTTTACGGCTTTGCCGTATTCAACACTTATGCGAACGACTTTTCGCTCTAATGCTTCGGCGATTTTCGCCCAGCGCTCTCCGAAAACTCCGCCGGAAATAACAAGTACTTTTTCTCCGGGCGCGCTAAGATTAACAACAATAGCTTCCATCCCCCCTGTGCCGCCTGCGGCAAGGGTTAGGACGGGCTGCGAAGTTTGGAAGACATATTTTATTTCCTCGCAAACTTCCGCGAAAATTGCGCGGAATTCAGGAGTGCGGTGATGAAGGATTGGTTGACCGCCTGCAGCAAGAACTTCCGGCGGGACTTCGGTAGGTCCCGGAGCCATGATACGTTTTTTGATCATACTGTGAAATAGGTTAAATTCGGGGAGATGTAGTTAACAACGAAGAGGGAAAAAACGTCTTAACTTTTTTAAGGAAACGGTTAACCATGTCATTTCGAACGGAGCCTCGCTCGACCGAAGGGAGAGAGAGGCATAGAGAGAAATCTATTAATAAAGATATATCCTTATTGCTTCGTTAAACAGGGTACAATAACGACTTATTTTTATTTAATGATTTCTCACTTCGCTATCGCTCCGTTCGAAATGACACAGTGAGGGTATAACCTTACAACCCAATATT
>JANYLL010000019.1 GCA_025357895.1 Ignavibacteriota bacterium | reverse complement strand
CCCTTGAAAGTATGCTACTGCCATTTCGCCTGAAAGGACAAATGCAATGGGACGTGAGCAAAGTCCGAGAATTAACATCGCACCTCCGAAAAGTTCGAGCATTCCTGCAAACCATATTTCAGAGGGAAAATTTGCAGTAATTCCGCCCTGCATAGCAATCGGAAATCCGAGAATCTTCATAGTTCCGGATTGAATAAAAACTAACGCTGCGACGATGCGCAATATGCTAAGCAGTTTGGGAGACTGCGCCTGCCATGTTGTACTGATCTGAGATCTTGTCATTATTTGTCGTAATAGTTATTTTTCCAAACCGCTCAATTGCCTTTGCTCTTGCCTTCGCAGCAACTTCATCACGATCGCGCGGTTCGGCATTTGTAACAAGCGAGTACAGCAGATTTCGTGCTGCGGATGCTATTTCTTCAATTGCGTTATTGAACGCAGCTTCATTCGCCTGCGAAGGTTTTGTAAATCCCGAAAGCTTCCTTACAAATTGTAAGGAAGCGTCGCGAATTTCTTCTTCGGTTGCAGGCGGCTCAAAATTAAAAAGTGTTTTAATATTTCTACACACAATTTTTTTATTGAATACTTGGTAAATACGCTTCAAGTTGCTCGAACGTGCCACTCCAGCCTTGGTTCATGCTTTCATGAGAAGAATTGAAAACGGCAAGCTCTTCTTCGGATGCATTAATTGGTTTCCATTCTATTGTGATCTCCGTCTTATCGCCGCGATCAGCGAGCGTCGTTGTCGTAAGTAATTCGAGCGGCCATTTATCGCTCATCGGATGACGCGTTATCCCGCGGTTCTCATCGGAAAACGAATTCATCATTACAATTTTCTCAGGAGGTATGATCTCACGAAAAACCCACTTGCCCCACAACCGCATACCGTCAGGATTTTCCAAGCCATATAGGAATGTCCCTCCCACCTGAAGATCCATTTCACATTTAGGCATCGTCCAACCTTTCGGCCCAAACCACTCCATTAAATGTTCTTTTTCCGTCCACACTTTCCATACAAGATCTCGCGGCGCGTTTACTACTCGCGAAATGATAAATGCTTTTACATCAGACATATTTATTCTGTTATTTTTTCGGATACTCGTAATTGATCATCCACTTAATACCGTATTTATCATTCGCCATTCCGAAATATGCTCCCCATGGTGCATCAGCAAGAGGCATTTCAATTTTTCCGCCTGCTGAAATTCCGTTAAAGATCTTATCGGCTTCTTCTTTACTTTCAGGAGTAATAGAAAGAGAAAAATTATCTCCTATAGATAATTTGTGCCCCATTGATTCCAAAGCATCGGTTCCCATTAATGTATTCCCTTTACCGATTGGCAAAGCAACGTGCATGATCTTATTTGCATCCGCTTCGGGGATCGGACCTGCGCCGGGCATATCCCTAAAGCGAACAAAAGAACTGAATTCACCTCCGAATACAGATTTATAGAAATTGAAAACTTCTTCGGTATTACCTAAGAAATTGAGATACGGATTGATTGTTGGCATAGTATTTTTGATAAAATATAATTAGTTAATTGTTGTTTACAAAAAATAAGGTTTATCTGGCTGTTATTCCTTCAACTGCTGTGACACATACTCTTCAAGCCTACTAAGGTGCTGCTCGCCTCCTTCAATAGCATGATATTTTTCGACGACATGATTGCGCTGCTTTGCAGTTTGGAATACAGAGCGCATCGTCAGACGTGTCTTTCCCGCTTCTTCTTCAAAAGTGATCGTGGCATGAAATTGAGCGTCAGTGACGCCGACATCATCTCCGCCGCCATGAGAATACTCAATGCGCTCGGGTGGTATGATCACTTCATAGAAAATTTCATTCGGATAATCAGTGCCATCAGGCCCATGCATCGTATGAAACCAAATGCCGCCGGGTCTGAAATCGAATTCTATTGTTGTTGTAGAAAATCCCGTTGGTCCCCACCATTTTTCAAGATGTTTGACATCCGTCCATGCCTGAAAGACAAGTTCGCGTGGCGCATTGATAAGCCTCGATATGATGATCTCTCAATCAGATGTATTTGATTGTTCTGTCATAAATTTGAAAATAATAAGTAGTGTACCGGATATATTTATTTTGCAAGCAATTCTTCAAGCTTATCAAGACTTTGAGCCCAACCTTCTTTCATTCCAGTCTTGAAATATGCATCACGTACTTCATCGGAATCAAATTTTGCTGAGATCGTGATCTTCGTTTTATTCTTTTCTACTTCTTCAAATATGACAGTCGTCACAGTATGCAGGAAATCTTGCCCGTTGTAATTTACGACGTTACTTTTGATCAGCTCCTTCCAATCATCAGGGTGTTCGGAAAGGTCGTTTGTCTGAATGATCTTCTCAGGACGAATGAATTCTAGATATACACCTTTCATTGGAAATGGTCCCTTGAAT
>JANYLL010000434.1 GCA_025357895.1 Ignavibacteriota bacterium | reverse complement strand
CGATGCGCTTCCTTTTGTTGAATAAGAAAGCATTGCAACGATGGGTTCATTGCCTGTGAGTTGTTTATATGTTGCCGCAGTTGAGATCGCAATATCGGCAAGCTGATGTGCATCGGGATCGGGCATGACTGCACAATCGGCGAAGGCGAGGGATCGTGATTCGTGACTCGTGATTCGTGATTCGTGAAGAGGGAAGTTCATCAAGAACACGCTCGATAGAGATCGGATACCCTGGGCAAGCCCTATGCCGCGAAGTGCGGCGCGGATGATACTGCCTGATGTTGAAAGCGAACCGGCTACCATTCCATCGGCATCGCCATGATTGACGAGGAGTGCGCCGAAGAGAAGGTCATCGCTCATGATCTCGACGCGTGCTGTTTCATAATCCGGGACTTTTAATTTGTGGGTCTCGTAATAATTTTTTGTTAGCTCTTCGAGGATATCGCACGTTTCTAAAGACCATATTTTTATTCCATCGAGATCTACATTCGCATCTGAGGCAGCCTTTTGGATTTCATCCGGTTTGCCGATGAGAATTATTTTTGCAAGCGAAGTATCGGTTGCAATTCTGGCAGCGCGAAGCATTCTTTCGTCGGTGGCATCACCGAGAAGGATTTTAGGCTTATTTTTTTTGTCGAGAATAGTCATTATTTTTTTCTCTTTGGTAGGCGCAGGGCTTTAGTCTGCGGGAATATTCAACCATGGAATGCGTTCGCGGGCTAAAGCCCTGCGCCTACCATAGAATGAATCATCCTGAAAATCCTTTAATCCCATAAAATCCAGGTTCAGACAAAATTATTTATATGGCGTGATATTTTCTATCACATCATTCAACAAATACTTCTCAATTTTTTCAGTCCCCTTTACTATCTCGCCCCATATCGTATAGCGGGTATTCAGATGCGGAGTGGGGCAGTGAGTGATGAACCACTGCGAGCCTTCCGTGTCTTTGCCGCTTGATGCCATGCCGACAACTCCGGCGCTATCATAGCGAACAGGTGAGATCTCGGTGCGAATCGCATAGCCAGGTCCGCCATCGCCTGTGCCGGTGTTATCACCGGATTGAATGACAAAATTTGGCACGACGCGATGAATATAATTATTGGCAAAGAAATTTATTTTTGCAAGTTTATACATATTCAATGCAGTCAGAGGTGCATTATACGTATCGAGTTTTAAGAACATGAATCCATATTGCGTCTGAATGAGCATCGTATCGGGAAGCGCTTCTATCGCTTTCCAATCGATAGGTTCACGAATAAGTTTTGCTATAGATGGTGGTCTAAGCAACATCGTTGGATTTAAAATGGCAATTGTATTGCGAGCTGAATCAGCAACCATCTGATCTCCCCATTCGGCTGCGGCTTTCTTTTGAATTTCATAAAGCTTTGTCGTGATCGTATCATTCTTTGGCTTGAGATATGCGATAGCGCTGAAGATGGAGATCAGATGATCGTGATATTTCGGATATGCATATTTATCGAGATATTGAAGCAGATATGTTTCTGCTTCGGCACGAAGTGAATCTCTGAGGACATACGGATCTTTTACTTGCTCCATGGTTGCTGAAACCACGGATGGATCATCGGTGATGCTCGGAAAGCGAATGAGCATGTGGCGGTACATACTTGCAAAGTGTCCTTTTTCTAACACCATCATATAAGCAGTATCTCTTTTTGCCATCTCCCATTGAGAATGTAAACCCTCGAGCACATAAATAATATTATTAGGTGCACCTGTAAACACTCTTGCGATGAGCCGAAAGAAAGCAAGTGTATCGGGGATAGTACCCATAGCTTTCCAAACATTGATCTCTGCTGTGCGGTCAGCGAATGCAATAAAAGTACCGATTTCCTTTATCCTCTCTTCATTTGCCCCTAATCGTGCAAGCGGCACCATAGTTTGTGAACGGATGCGGAGGGACTGGTCTTCATGTAATTCTTTTCCGGGTTCATACTCACTCAGCCACTCTCTGATTGTTATGGAATCCGGCGAGGAGACTTTTCCGGCAGCGATCATTTGATCGAGCACATCAAGTGCTGTTCGCGCAACGTGATCGCCGATCGGATTTTCTTTCGAAGATTCCATCACGGCTTTTTTGAGTACGTCATCGATCGCCGATGAAAAGCGAGGCAGCTTTCCAATTGCATTAAAAATATTCACACGCACTCGCCATTCTGTTTCGCTGCGTCCCGCTTCAATCAAAATTTTCCCTGCTTCTTCGTTATGAACTCTGCCTAAAGCAGTTGCAGCAAACATTCGCGATTCGGGCGAACCGACATCTTTGAGATATAATTTTATTATGTCAAGATGTTTTGATAATAAAACAGAATCTTCAGTTCGGCTTAACGCATAGGCGCAATGCCAGCGCACGATGGGATCATTATCTGATTCTAATATCCGGCACATTTCAATATTGTCATCATCAATGAATTTTCGTAATCCCATCTGCATAAGAGCCGAACTTATTGCAAGTATTTCTGAATGAGGCGGAGCCGGTTTTTTATCTAAAGCTCCAATTCCCATACCGAGTATCAAATTAAGATCTTTAATATTTTCTTGTGGGAATGTGCGCGCTAAGGCAATGAATATTTCTTCGGAATAGCGATTCTTCGGCATGTTTTCAATAATAGCATTAGCGCTAAGAGCATTAGGACCCAGTACTCCGAGAGCAAACGCAATTCCATCTATCACATAGGGACGAGTTTCTTTTGCTAAATGCGAAATTAAAGCAGGGCGTGAATTGGTATCATGAATATTTGCAAGCGCAATCGTTGCGCGCCATGCGACCTTCTCGTCTTTCGAATCGAGATAGCGTGCAATTGTATCAACGCCGCGACGTTCATCCTGAAGGCGGATGATGGTGCGCTCGGCTTGGCTGAACTTTATGTGCTGCGCGAAGGACGCAGAATGCAAAAGACAAAGCGTTAGGAGAAAAAAAACAATGCAAGTATATTTCATAGTAAATAACTGAATATTGTTGTGTCATTGCGAGGAGGGCTTTAGCTCGACGAAGCAATCCCCTTCAGGTTTTTCGAATATTAAACTTTCTTATTAACCTCAGGGGATTGCTTCGTCGTCGCTTCGCGATTCCTCGCAATGACACAATTTAATTTATTTTACCTTATCAACAATCTTTAAAAAATATTTTACATCGGAACGAAAGAAATAGTATTTCGTATTCATACCGTGTATAAAAATTTTTTTACGTATGCGCGTTGCGCTTCTTGCTTACATCAAGCCGAAAGAGAATGTCACAAACTGGTCAGACCAGTTTGAAGACGATACTTTTGCCGAATGGGATTCCATTGAAACGGTTCAAGCCGTATGCGATGCACTGAACTCTCATCCCGATGTCGAATGCGAGATCGTCGAAGCTATTCCCGAGATCGCTCTGCCCCGTTTGATGGTTCGTAAATATGATGTCGTATTCAATATTGCCGAAGGTATGCGCGGCGCATCACGTGAGGCGCAATTTCCTGCAGTGATGGAAATGCTGGGCATTCCATACACAGGCTCCGGTCCATTAACACTTGCAACTGCTTTGGATAAAGCGCGCACGAAAGAAGTACTGATGCATCATGGAATTCCGGTAGCAAAATTCACGACAAGTAAAGATACGCAGACAACGCTTGCAAAGTTACTTCCGGAAGCGGAATATCCCGTAGTGGTGAAACCGCTTTCTGAAGGATCGTCGAAAGGAGTAAAAAATTCTTCTTTCGTAAATAATGATGCCGAGCTGCGCGCAGAAATTCAGCGCATCGCCACTGATTACAACCAGCAAGCTATTATTGAAGAGTTCTTACCGGGGCGGGAATTCACCGTTGCAGTTCTTGGTAACGGAGCAAATGCACGAGTACTTCCGATCGTTGAAATAAAATTATCCGAGCTTCCGAAAGAAGCGAACGGTATTTATTCCTATGAGGCGAAATGGATCTATGATGTGCGCGATAATCCGCTCGATATTTTCGCTTGTCCGGCTGATCTGACTCCGGAGTTACAAAAAGAAATAACTGAAACCGTGCTCAGGACTTATAACGTACTTGATTGCAAGGACTGGTCGCGTATCGATGTGCGACTTGATAAGAATGGAAAGCCGAATATTATAGAGGTAAATCCACTGCCGGGAATTTTGCCGAAGATAGAAGACAATTCCTGCTTTCCCAAAGCGGCAAGAACAGCAGGAATGAATTATAATCAAACAATGCTTGGAGTATTAAAAGCAGGGTGTGAGAGATATGGAATAAAATTTTAGTATATCCGAACGACCGCCCACCAATAAATTGGTGGGCTACGATATTTCAGTCGCTGAAAGCGACGAACCAAGTCGGTGAAAATCGACGACAACAGATTAGCACACCGTTTTAACGGTGGGCGGAATTTCGGAATGGATGAATCTTAATATGCGAATTGCATTAATCTATAACGAACCCAAACACACTGAGCCGGAAGATCACTGGCTTTCGCGCTCGCGTGAAGAAGTCGAATTGGAAAAAGATTTTCGTGATGCGTCGGAATTCGGTGTGCTTGAAGAATCTCAGATCATTGCCGATGCGATCAGAGAAGACGGACATGAAGTGTTAGTGTTTTCAGTTGATGATGATATTCACAGGCTCATCACATTCCTCGATACAGAAAATCCTGATCTCATATTTAATTTATGCGAAGCAGTGCTCGGCAAAGCATCGCTTGAAATGGCGATAGCAGGTATTTATGAACTTTACGATGTTCCTTATACCGGCTCTCAGGCAATCGCTCTTGGTATTTCCCTTAATAAAGGACTTGCAAAAGCGATCTTTAAGGCAAATGATATTCCGACTCCTGCATACTTCATTGTTGATGAAGAAGAATTCATCCCCGATGATTTAAACTTAGTGTATCCAGTGATCGTCAAACCCGTACGAGAAGATGCAAGCATAGGCATTGATAATAATTCTATCTGTGCCGATGAAGATGCACTCGCCGATAGAATTGCTTTTGTACATAAAGAATTTCATCAGCCGGCGCTTGTTGAAGAATATATTGACGGCCGCGAGTTAAATGTTGCAGTGCTTGCAAACGAAGACGGTGTTTTCGAAACGCTTCCGATCTCGGAGATCACCTTCGATACGATGCCTGAAGGAAATCCGCGCATTGTCAGCTACGAAGCAAAGTGGGTCGAGGACTCGCCGCTTTATAAGACTACCGTTCCGCAATGCCCGGCAGATCTTGATGTTATAACTGCCGAACGTGCGCGTGAACTTGCATTGAGATCTGCGGCAGTCGTCGGGCTGAATGATTACGGACGCATTGATATGCGGCTGCGCGATAGCGATGGCGCGCTCTTTGTACTTGAAGCAAATCCGAATCCGGATATTTCGCGCGATGCAGGATTCATGCGCGCAGCAAGTGTGAAAGGATTTTCGCATTCTCAAACCATCAATGCGATCGTTCATTGTGCGATGAGAAGAGTGAAGCGAAAAAAATAATTTGCTTTTAAATTAGGAAATTGAAAATTTATTTCGTAGTTTTGTAAAAGAAAGTTTTGCAAAAGGTAAATTTTTCTTTTTGTTAAGACGTTACACTGATTGCAATTTTGAAAATGAGGGGATGTTATGATCAGAAGTTATAAAGCGAAAGATCGTAACGGAGTCATAGAGATCGTAAGCGCAACAGGAAACTTTAACGCAAGCGAAATTGAAATTGCAGCAGAGCTCATTGATATTTGTATAGATAACCCGGAGCAAACCGATTACTATTCGTTCGTTTTCGAAGATGAAGCTACGAAACGTATCGCAGGATTTCTGATCGTCGGACCTACACCGGCAACGACCGGAACCTACGATATGTATTGGATCGCATCGCATCCGGATTTCTACGGCAAGGCAGTTGCACAGCAGCTTGACCGCTTCGCCGAAGAATTTGTGCGCGAACGTGACGGATACTTACTGATCGCAGAAACCAGCAGTCAGCCATCATACGATCGTACGCGTGCTTTCTATACAAAACAAGGTTATCAGCTTTTATCGCAGATAGCCGACTACTATAAACCGGGAGACGACCTTATCGTCTTCGGCAAAAGGGTCTGAGCGCAAATCAAAAATAAAAAGTCAAAAAAAGAACTTCTGAATAATGTGAATTTTTTTTGACTTTGGATTTTTGACTTTTGATTTATTAACCCGCCGTGTCTGATGAGATGTCATCGGCAATGGCAAAGAAAGAAAACATATCATGGAATATTGGCAGGAGCTTCTTCGCGGAAGCATTGAATCTGAAGAACAACTGATCGAGCGCTTCGGCTTTAAGCCGGGTGCAGCCGGCAAACTCAACGAGTTTTTTCAAACTCGTATTAATCCTTACTACCTTTCACTGATTCGCTATAAAGGCGATCCGATCTATTTACAGGCAGTGCCTGATGAGATCGAGCTTGATGATATAGATGCGCCCGATGATCCGCTCAATGAAGATGCGATGAGTCCCGTTCCTTCGATCACCCATCGCTATCCCGATCGTGTGTTATTTTTAGTCACCAGTCAGTGCTCAATGTACTGCCGCTTCTGCACACGTAAACGTAAGGTTGGCGATTCATCGAAGATCTCGATGAAGTATATCCAGGATGGTCTGGATTACATTGCTGCTCATACGGAGATACGAGATGTCATTCTTTCCGGCGGCGATCCTTTGACGCTTACGGACTTTATGTTGGAGAAAGTTCTTAAGGGACTTCGTGAGATTCCTCACGTGGAGATCATTCGTCTTGGCACGAAGATCCCATGCGTTCTTCCGCAACGCGTGACGCCTAAGCTTTGCGATATGATCAAGAAGTATCATCCTATTTATGTGAACACCCATTTCAACCATCCATGGGAATGCACTCCTGAGGCTAAGCAAGCCTGTGAAATGCTTGCCGATGCCGGATGCCCTGTGGGAAATCAGATGGTATTGATGAAGGGCGTTAATGATAATGCTGAAGTAGTTTTGGAATTAATGCAGAAGCTCCTGGCGATGCGAGTCCGCCCTTACTATATATATCAGGCAGATATTACCAAGGGTGCAAATCATTTCCGTACGCCGGTTAAAGTAGGCTTGGAGATCATGGATAAGCTTCGCGGCTGGACAAGCGGCTTGGCCATTCCGTATTATGTAATAGATGCTCCCGGCGGCGGAGGGAAAATCCCGATGCTTCCGAATTACGTTGTCAGCCATGATGAAAATACATGGGTACTGCGTAACTATAAGTACGATATCTATAGTTATCCCGATGTAGTTGAGGAGAAACCCAAAGCACCTGCAAAGAAACGTCCGATTAGGGCGCCAAGAAAAAAGAAAGTTTTTGCAGATAAAAGAGGGAAGCTCTAACCTTTACTACTAAAACCGCCTTTTCAGGCGGTTTTAATTTTATCGTTATGCCCACTTTTCGCCCAATTCCAGTATTTTTGTAAAAAAAAATCATGAAAAGGAGTAACAAAATCAGATTCTCTAAGTTATTGAGATTACTAAGGAATCTGAAGCCCTCTTCAACCCCCTCTCTCTTAGTTGTGAGATTACGTGCTTAAAGTTGGACACAATTTCACGGATTTAGTAGCACTGACAAAATTTTGTCGTATATTTGCATCCTCTGGATTGTGCTAAGGCGCAAAACGGAGAAAAATATAGTAGTAAAGGCTCGTTTTCGTTCGAATTCAACCTTTACTCTATAGCAAGGGTTTTTTATAAAAAATGGCGATTTGGTGGATTGCTATAAAAATTTTCGTATTTTTACACCAAGAACATGTGTCTACGGGTGCCACATGGGCTTAAAAGTTTTACTTTCCGAAAGGGAGGTATTGTATTTTTTTGAAAACTGACCCGTGTAATCTATAAACATATAACTAAATATGAGACTCAAATCATTCTGCTTAGTACTTGCCGTAATTCTGTTTGCTTTTGCGGCTACTGTATCAGCTCAGACACCTCGCACCTTCGGTGCCCGCAGGCTTCTGCTTGATGACGGTACAAACACTGCTGCCGGCTTAGCCTACATCACTGATGTCGGCGGTTCGCTTGCTATTGATAATATCGGTGCGCTGCCAAGTGTATGCGCTCTGCTCGATCTGCAATCGACAACGAAAGGCTTTTTGGTTCCGAGAATGACAACGGGACAAGAACTCGCTATCTGCGCTGGTACGCCTCCTGAAGGTTTGCTCGTCTATAACCTGACGACTCATACTCTCGATATTTATAATGGAGTTGCATGGGGACCTATTGCAGGTTGGACATTGCGCGGAAATTCAATCGTTTCCGGCGGTACAGGACCTGGCGGTTCATATATAGGTACTAATAACGCACAGGATTATGTTATCGCTACCAATGGCGTTGAGCGCGGACGTTATATCGGTGTTGCCGGAGCTAATCAGGGTTTCTTAGGAGTAGGCACACCAACTCCGAACAGACAACTTGAAGTCGCCGGCGTTTCAGGAACACCAAGCGCTCGCTTCGGATCATTAAGCGGAGTTCCGCTTGTTGCACC
>JANYLL010000366.1 GCA_025357895.1 Ignavibacteriota bacterium | reverse complement strand
ATACCTGTGATCGGGACCCAAAGTAAAAAAATACTACGGTTTATCGAGCCGAAAGTAACACGGGAAAAGGGTAGTTAGGTTCGAAAAAATGAGGGGACTTATTCAGGAGTTACCATAATTTTTGCCCTATGCAAAAGCCCTCTCTCATCTGTGATACTAAGGTAATACGCCCCCTTCGACAAATTCTGCCAGGAGATCGTTGTTCCTTCAGGATTATTCTCAAATCGAATAGGATGCTCTATGCCATCGACATCAAAAAGACGGGCTTCTTTAGCAGAAAAGCCATTGATTGTTACATGATCCTTCGCCGGCTGCGGGAAGGTAATGGGTTGAATGATAGGGGTTGTTCGCGCAACGCCACTATGTACTTGAACAACATGGAATTTCATTTGACAGAGAGAATCACCGTTAAAGAGAAATTTCACAGTCCATATTCCGGTATCAAGTTGATAGGTGGGGTAAAATGTACGAAAGTATCCAAAATGATAATTCGAGGACGAAGGATCTTGTTTATCCGAGAAAATATTGCCCTTTGGGGCAATCCAAATTCTTTCGATATTATCGCCGGCAGATACATTTTTATATTCCACCCATGCGCTAGCGTAGTCGTCATCAGTAACCGATATCTCTGAAAGGGTAGGCGGACGTTCAATTAATGTGTCATCGGAATATTGTGCATGATTCGTTATACCAAAATCGAGAAGACCAAATGTTGTATCGTAAATAGGTCCTGGGTTCAATAACGCCGAATATGGGGGGCTTCCGCACAAGTAACCGAGTGGGTCAAGAAAATTACTGTTGTATGCCCCTTCCACGCGGAAATAAAGTCTTGCTTCATACGCTGAACCCGTAGAGCCAACAAATCCTATCGTGTCACCTTTTTTAACTACCTGACCATCTTTAACACGAGCAGATCCTTTTCTTAAATAAGCATAGAGAGTATAGAGCTGCGGGTTATGTTCGATACGAATAAAATTGCCGTAGCCATTACCGGATCTTTTTAATCGATCGGGAAATGTATCTAATTTATTTGTGACTGTTCCACCTGCTGCAGCAAGCACCGGAATCCCTTTATCCATAAGCTGCAGATTTTTTAAGACGAATACTAAAGCATGCCAATTATCATACACATAATTAGCGCACTTAAAATTAGAGACAGAGCCTGTCGTCGTATCGTTGTCGAAATATGTCCAAACCCACCAATCCTTATTCTGTCCTGCCGGATCAATCGGCATAGCAAGCTGGCTCGATGCTTTCAGAGGAAAAGAAAGTGCGAAGAGAAGTATGATATATTTCATAAGAATATTATTAGAAGAATATAAATGAACCCGAAATCCAAGGAATGAAATCCCACAAATCCGAATAATCCTATTAATCCCGGTTCAGACAGATTCAAACATCGCCGCTATCCCCTGCCCGACACCGATGCACATCGTAGCGATTCCACGTTTCACTTTCCGGCGGCGCATTTCGTAGAGCAGAGTTGCAACAAGCCTTCCGCCGGTTGCTCCGAGAGGATGACCAATGGCAATGGCTCCGCCGTTGACATTCACTTTATCCATCGAGAGTTTAAAGTGACGGATCACAGCAAGGCTTTGCGAAGCGAACGCTTCATTAAGTTCGAGAAGATCAATATCATCTATGGTGAGTTCAGTACGATTCAAAAGTTTCTCGACTGCATATATAGGACCGACTCCCATACATCGTGGTGAAAGACCTTCGACTCCGGAAGCTACGTATCTACCAAGCGGCTCAATGCCAAGTTTTTTCACGACTTCTTCGCTTGCAACAACGACGGCACTTGCTCCGTCATTGAGACTGCTGGAATTTCCGGCAGTCACCGTACCGCCTGTACGGAATGCTGCACTAAGCTTTGCAAGCTTTTCTAATGAAGTATCAGCGCGCGGTTGTTCGTCTTTTGAGATAATGATAGGATCACCTTTTTTTTGTTGAATCGTAACAGGGACGATCTCTTCATTGTATGCTCCGCGTTCTTGAGCAATGATAGCGCGTTTATGTGATTCGAGTGCGAAAGCATCCTGATCGCTGCGCGAAATTTTAAATTGCTCTGCAACATTTTCACCTGTTTCTCCCATTGCTTCAAGCGGAAACATCTTTTCCATTTTAGGATTCGGATATCGCCAGCCGAGAGCTGTGTCATACGCTGTGAGATTTCCGAAGAGCGCAGAACCTGATACATTTTTCGGAAGGGAGTATGGCGCACGTGTCATGGATTCGACACCGCCAGCAACTATAATATTCGCTTCACCTGTCATGATCGCACGCGATGCCTGAATGATGGCATCGAGCGACGATCCGCAAAGTCGGTTTATCGTTGTAGCAGGGACTCGTTCAGGTAATCCTGCAAGGAGCACACCCATGCGTGCAACATTACGGTTATCTTCGCCTGCTTGATTTGCACAGCCGATAATCACATCATCAATTTCATGCGGATCAACTCCGGCGCGCTTAACAGCTTCAGCAATAACAAGTCCTGCCATATCATCAGGACGAACATCTTTTAATGCTCCGCCATATTTTCCGAACGGCGTTCTGCAAGCAGAGATAATATATGCGTTTTTCATTTTATTTTGATACAGCTTCTTTTGCGACAATGCTCCAATCTTTCGCACCGAATCCTCCAGCGATGAGATGGTCCATGTGTGCTCCGAATGTCGGCATCACATCAAGAGTCATTCCCGCGCGTTCGGTTTCTTCAGTCATCAGCCTGGCATCTTTACGCGCCATTGTTAGCTCCCATGTCGGTTCTTCATAATTCCCAAGAAGGATACGTGCGACGCGAGCTTTGATCGGAGTCGAGCCCATCTTATCGATGAATTCAGAAACATCATCACGTGAAAGTCCCATTGCTTTGCCAAGAGTAAACGTATCGGCAATACCTGCAGTAAGCGAAAGAAAGAGATGATTGCCAAGTAATTTGTATGCTGCCGCTTCTTTTGGATCGGGTCCGAGATTCATAAGCGTACCACACATTTTCGAAAGTTCGGGCTCAATTATCTTCACAACTTCCTGATCTCCTGAGATAAGCATCGTGCCGGTACTATCATGAGCATTTTGAGGACCCATGAAAACCGGAGCATGAATATAGGTGATGCCATGCTTTTTCCATTTTTCAGTTCTTTCAAGAGCGCCGGAAGTTGAAGTGGTGGTATGATCAATTACGATCGCATCTTTATCAAGATTTGGCGATGCTTGTTCGAGAATAGAATTTACTGCATTATCATCGGAAACACAGATGTGAATTCTATTCACACCCTTAACTACTTGGGCAGGTGTTGCAAAAACTTTCGCGCCGACTTCTTCCAACGCCGTTGCTTTTGAAGCTGTGCGATTCCATACATGCACATCTTCACCGCGCTTACGCATTGCGCGAACCCAATTAGAGCCGAGAAGTCCCATTCCGAGAAAAGCTATCATACGTATCCTTTTTATTTATTACACAAAAAATTTCTTCCCTGCTTCAGCATTCAATCGTAAAAGCGGAGCGATCTTGTAACGGTCATGGCCGTATTCAACTTGCAACGCTTCTAAGATTGCAACAATTGTATAAGCACCGATCTCATCGCACCAACCGAGCGGTCCCTTGGGATAATTTGTGCCGAGCTTCATTGCCATATCAATGTCACCGGCAGTTGCGACGCCTTCTTGCAAAGCGAATGCCGCTTCGTTGATTACCATTGCAATTGTGCGCGGAAAAATACCTGCAACGCAATCACCGATCTTTTCAATATCTTTTCGGAAAATGGATTTCAGCATTTCCATATTCGACGAGACATCTTCCTGCTGTAAGGGAATTGAGTACTCAATTGACTTTTGTGTTGCAAGTTGCGAAGGGATCATTGGCACGGCGATGACGCGTTTATATCCAGTTGAATGCCTTGCAATCGCCGTTGCCGGAGCGGTCAGGCTATTGGAAATCAAGATCGCATCTTTTGATTCGAAGGAATGAAGGCTTGTATATTTTTCTTCGAGATCAAAAAATAAGCAATCAATAACGACATCGGCTCCGGATGTGACAAGCTCAAGAGTCGGATGCGCAGAGAAGAACTCAGTAAGTATCGCTCCGTGCTGCGGCCCTGAAAGTAACGTGACTTTCATTTATTGCGGTAATTCCTGTTTTGCTATCTGCGCCGTCTGATCTTCCCTGAACTTGCGAATTTTTTCCCGCAATTCGGGACGCGAATTCGCCAAAATTGCAACAGCAAGCAGTGCAGCATTTTTTGCTCCGGCTTTGCCGATGGCAAGTGTGCCGACAGGTATTCCGCCCGGCATCTGTACTGTGGATAGAAGTGAATCAAGTCCGTTCAAGACACTTTCCATCGGTACTCCGAGCACGGGAACGAGCGTATGTGCTGCTGCCACACCTGCAAGATGCGCTGCGCCACCAGCTGCTGCAATAATGACTTCAAGCCCGCGCGATTCTGCAGAGCCGAAGTATTCCATGGCTAATGCAGGAGTACGGTGCGCGGAAAGAACTTTATTTTCATGTTCCACGCCAAATTGTTTTAACATATCAGAAGCATTCTTCATTGTGTCCCAATCCGAAGAACTTCCCATAATAATACCGACAAGTGGTTTGCTCATAAATAAAAATATAAATAAATAAAAAATCATTCTCCCTGCGCTAATGAAAAAGCTATCTTGCCATCAAAAGTACAAAGAGTCTCTATCTGAATAAAATCTAAGCCGATGCGCGTGATGCCTTCAAGTAATGTTACAATTTCCGAATGCGTAATTGTTTTTCCTTCGCTTACTAAATATCTGCAGCGCCAATGATCTGAGAGGAACGTCTCCGGCAATCCTTCAGGCCAAACGCTGACTCCGCGATTTGCGATCATTGATAATTGCAAGCCATCGCCGCCGATCGCCTGAAGGCGTGTTGCAATTTCATTCGTCGGAAGTATTGATTCTAAGAACACATCTACTCCCACAATTTCTTTTTTCTTTACTTTTCGTTCGTACTTGAATATTTTTTGTTCAGTACGCGAAGTATAGCTTACCGGATTGAAATGCTCAGGTGTTTGCCCGAGTCTTGCAATGACGGCATCGGCGAATTCTTTGGTGCCGACAAGTTCAGTACTATTTTTATATGAATAAATATCTTTCGTATGAATTCCTTGCTCGATCGTGCGAAGCCAGGCATTGCCGATCTTCGAAGCAACTTCCGCTTGCCCGATATGTACAAGCATCTGTATCGCACCCTGCAGCAGACCGGAAGGATTTGCAATATTTTGTCCCGCGATAGTCGGAGCAGAGCCGTGAATTGCTTCGAACATTCCGAAGCCATCGCCGATATTCGCTGAGCCAGCGATACCAACAGAACCTGCAACTTCTGCTGCAACATCAGAAATTACATCGCCATAAAGATTGAGCGTTACGATAACATCGAAAATTTCCGGACGCTCGGCTACATAAGCTGTACCAATATCTAAAATAAAATGATCTTTTTCAATATCCGGATATTCGGCGCCGATCTCATTAAAGACCTTATGAAAAAGCCCGTCGGTCAATTTCATGATATTATCTTTCGTGATACAGCTCACTTTTTTGCGGTTGAGCGCGCGAGCATATTCAAAAGCATAACGGACGATCCGTTCACATCCCGGACGCGAAATGAGTTTCAGCGCCTGCACAACTTCCTGTGTTTGCTGATGCTCGATACCTGCATACAGATCTTCTTCATTCTCGCGAATGATGACCATATCGATCTTCGGCTTCATTGTTTCGATGAATGGGGGATAGGCAGCAACAGGGCGGACATTCGCATATAAGCCAAGCGTCTTGCGAACTGTAACATTAAGGCTCTTCACGCCGCCGCCTTGCGGAGTAGTGATCGGAGCTTTCAAAAAAACTTTTGTGCGGCGAAGCGACTCCCATGAGGAATCTTCAATACCGGAGGAAATGCCTTTTTTATACAGCTTCTCGCCGATCTCAATCACTTCTTTATCAAGCTGCGCTCCGGCAGCATCGAGAATGCGCAGAACGGCATCCATGATCTCAGGTCCGATGCCATCTCCGTACGCAATTGTGATTGGTGTTTTATTCGCCATTTATTTAATTTAGAGCGCATATAACAGAAAATGAGGGGCGAAGAATCCGAAGGTCAAAATGAGAAATATGAACTATGAAATAGTTTTGTTTGAATGCTTCAGATTCTGTATCCCGCTTCGCTCCCCTCAGAATGACTATGGATTCCTCTTTCCTCTCAATCTGTTAACTTACTAGTATATGAAAATATCTCTAATAGCAGATGCAATTATTGTTGCAGCCGGAAGCGGCGCGCGTTTCGGCGCTGCGAAGCAATTTGCTTTGCTTGATGGTATACCGCTCTATCAGCATTCGCTGAAAATTTTTGCCGAGCATCCGCTTATCAGCCGGGTCGTACTTGTTGTTGCGGCAGGTGATGTTGACCGGATTGAAAAAGAAACGGAGTCCCTATTTTTTGGAAAGAAGATCGAAATAGCGATCGGCGGAGTGACGCGTCAGGATTCAGTTTCGAACGGAGTGCAGAAGCTTGAAGAATTAGGTGGAAGTGAAATCGTTCTGGTTCATGATGCTGCGCGGCCATTTGTCAGCAAAGAATTAATTGCAAATGTTATCGGAGGAATCGAGAAATTTGGCGCAGCACTTGCCGCAATTCCTGTTGTTGATACATTGAAGCACTCTGAAGAAGGATTTTCCACAACGACAATTCCGCGCACGAATCTTTGGCGCGCTCAGACTCCACAAGGAGCAAGATTTGAATTATTAAAACAGGCATTAGAAGCCGCGCATATCAGTGATCATTCCGCAACGGATGAAGCTGAGTTATTAGAACGAATTGGAATAAAACCGTTGCTGATAATGGGTGATGAGAGAAATGTGAAGATCACGTATGGGGAAGATCTGAAAAAGAATTTCTTTTAATGTGCATCTTGATTTGATTAAGAAGATTGCTTCGTCGGGCAACCCGACGAAGCAATGAGCAAAGCCCTACTCCAGAAAATAATAAATCTTCGTCAGCCACTTATTCGGATCTTTTTCCGTCATAGGATCGGTAATATATTCTTCGAGGACAGGCATAGATGCTTTCAACTTTTTATCGGCGATGTAAGATTTGATCTGCATGTGTGCAGCACCGAGATTTTTATAATCACCAAAGAAATCTACTTCCAGCGTTTTCCCACCCTTCGTGTGAAATGTTTCCCATTTTCCGACTTTAGCATTTACGCCAGAAACGGGAATGGCAGGAGCAACATCGGTCGTCATTGTTTTTTCATCGAATGTAAAGTATAATCCGGACATGGGTTCGGATGTTTGAACTTTCGCTTTCTTCAGATCGGCCATGAGCATGGGAATCGTCTCCGCAAAGAACGGGCTGATCTTATCCACGGTAAGCGTTTTCTTTATTCCGATATAAGTTTTTGGCGAAGTTGTCACCTCATGGATCTCATATTTTTTCACAGTACTATTTATAGCTTCCTTTTCAGAGATAGATTTGAGGTTGTTCAAACCTTTATCGTACTCGTCGCCTATTGCTTTATCCATATTCATAAAAAGTCCCATGACATTAAATGGACGCGACATCTCGCTGTTGAATCCCCAGATAACTTTTACCCCATCAGGTGCATCTTCAAGTCTGGTATAGCTTGTTGCCTTGCCATCCCACGGTTTGATGAAATGAAGGTCTGTTTCATAGGTCTTATTTTCTTCGATCTTTGAAACAGTCTGTTCGCCTTGACCCACATCTTTATTGCCTTCCCATGTATATTTGGCTCCGACCGTTCCGTCAGTACCTAAAATCGCAGTCTTGGCAGTAGAATCTTTCTCAAGCCATGGTGACCATTTTTTATAATTTCCGAACATTTTTATGTTCGTAAATATAACTTCCTTGGGAGCTTTAATAACTATGCTCCGTTCGCTATGTATTTTGGTCGGAGCAATAAACGAAAGTCCCAACACAATAACAACCAAAGCAACAATAACGATAAGTATGATCTTAAGAGCTTTCACGGGGATAAATAATAATGATTAAATAGAGAAAATTTCAACACGACCGGATTTAAGAAAATTCACAGGAATTTGGTTAGGTTGTCATTCTGAGTGGAGCCCGGTGGAACGAAGAATCTCAAGTTTTCAGGCATTCTGAAACCTCAGATTCTTCGCTTCGCTTAGAATGTCCGATTCAAAACTTGAACCTACGACTTACTATTTCTCTGCCGTGCAACTTCAAAGATCGCAACAGCCGTCGCCACACTTGCATTTAGTGATTCGGTTTTTCCGTAAAGTGGAATTGTCAGGAGCGCATCACATCTCTTACACGTCAATTGATGCAATCCCTTATCTTCGCTTCCGGTTACAAGACATATTGATCCTGAATAATCGGCTTCGAAAATAGTTTTCTCACCTTCACCTGCAAGGCCGTAACAGATAAATCCAAATTCTTTTTGAAGGCGCAGCAGAGTTTCAGCGAGGTTACCATATTTAATAATTGGGATATGCGTCGCTGCTCCTGCGCTTGCTTTATACACCGCCGGAGTCAAAACTGCACCGCGCTTGGGCATAAGCACTGCATCTGCTCCGGCTGCTTCAGCAGAACGGATAATGGCACCCATATTATGAGGATCTTCGATGCCATCAAGGGCGATAAAAAGTGGTGGAGCTGTCTTAGTCCTTTTTTCGCCGAGTACATCTTCTATATCGGCATAATTTTGAGCTTTGAGTAACACCATTACTCCTTGCGAATCTACTCCATCAGCTTCGCGTGATTCGAGATCCTGAAATTTGCGCCGGTCTATTTCACCATGCGGTACTTTATTTGTTCTTACAGCATGCAATATTTCTCCGATCGCTGTACCCTGCGAACCATGCGCAATATAAAGTTTTTCGATCTTCTCGCGGCCTTCTTCATCACGCAATAGCTCGAGCGCTGCTCGGCGACCGACAACATAAGATGGTATGACATCGCGTCGAGAATGCAGAGAATGTTTCTTTTTTAATTCCATAGTTTTGAGAATATCTTTTAATATATCATTCTTCACTTCGACAAAATCGCGGTAGCGATTTTGTCGAAGTGAAGAATCCCGTGAATAGAATAGAGAAGTTTATTATAATCATCACGGGATTCTTCGTTGTGCTCAGAATGACAAAATATTTACGATAGTATTTCAAGATCCGGTAGCTTCTCCTGCTTGCCAAATATTGTAAGAAGTTTTTCAAGCGTTTGCTCCGGATTTTCGACAATGGTAATAAAATCCATTTTACCTTTATAAGCATTTTGGGCAAAAAGGATTTGACAAAGTTCTTTCCATTCATTTCCAATCAGGATCAAAGGTTTTTGCTCGATAAATCCTTTGAGCATATAATCCCAAGCAGTTGCAACTTCCACAAGTGTGCCGGGTGAAACTCCGCAGGCAATATACGCATCGGCAAGATCAAGTAATTCCATCAAACGGTCAACAGCGCTTTTAACGGTGATCTCTTTAGTAATGAACTCATTCGCCTCTCTTCCTCTTGCAAAAAATGCTTCTGCTGTTATGCCTATTACTCCGCCATTTTCTGAACGTGCGCCTCGTGAAACTGCTTCCATCACACCTTCATATCCACCGTTGACGACTCCGAAAGCGGAATTAGCAAGTAAGGCTCCGAGTCTCTCAGCATTCTGATAAAGCATGCTCTGTGGAGTGCATTTGCTTGGTCCGAAGACGGTAATAAGTTTCTTCATGGAAGTGCACAACATCCAAAACCTCCCCCATGCTCCCACTTATCCGTAAATTTGCATTTCTATATACGTAATAACTAATCATACATGCGAATTTTAGTTTTAGGATCAGGCGCCAGAGAACATGCTATCATTTGGAAGCTTAAGCAATCTCCACTCGTTACGAAAATTTATTGCGCTCCTGGTAATGCAGGGATCGGACAGATCGCTGAACTTGTCGATGTTGTGCCGACCGATGTTCGGGGTGTCGTGGGCTTTGCATTGCGCGAACGAGTTGATCTTGTCGTTGTTGGTCCTGAAGGTCCGCTTGCTGCAGGTGTTGCCGATGCGTTGGAGGAAGAACGCATTCCTGTTTTTGGTCCACATCGTAATGCAGCTTTGCTTGAAGCATCAAAAGCCTTCGCAAAAGAATTTATGCATCGTCATGGCGTGCCGACGGCTCGCTATGCAGTCTTCACCGCGCCTGAACAGCTTGAGGCGCGTGCATTTTTGCGCCATGTGAATTATCCTGCTGTTATCAAAGCCGATGGACTTGCTGCCGGCAAAGGCGTAATCATCGTTGAAACTGAGGCTGAAGCTCTCGATACGATGGATGATATTTTCAGCCGCCGCGTTTTCGGTGAAGCGGGTGCGCGAATTGTCATCGAAGAATTTATGGATGGCGAAGAAGCAAGTGTTTTTGCCATGACTGATGGAATTGATTACGATGTTCTTGCAACTGCGCAAGATCATAAGCGATTACTCGATGGTGATCGCGGAAAAAATACCGGCGGCATGGGAGCGTATGCTCCGGCGAAAATAGCTACCGATGAGGTGATGGCGCAAGTCCGCAAAGAAATTATTGAGCCTGTTCTTAAAGGGTTACGCGAAGAAAATCGCATCTATCGCGGAGTTCTGTATTGCGGTTTGATGATCAGAAATAATCGCGCGCGCGTTGTTGAATTTAATGTCCGCTTTGGTGATCCGGAAGCCGAAGTTGTTATCCCACTATTGGAAGGCGATTTCGCCGATCTTCTTCTTCGATGTGCAACAGGCAAGCTAAAAGAAGTGTTGCCTTTGAAAAATTTTGATGCCTGCGCTGTGACAATTGTGATCACAAGTCAGGGATATCCTGAATCCTATGAAACAGGAAAGCTCATCGAAGGTTTAGATGCATTCGATCAGAAAAAAGAGATTGAAGAAGGCGTGGTCGTTTTTCATGCAGCAACGAAACTCGATGAGCATGATAAGGTCGTTACCTCAGGTGGAAGAGTGCTGGCTGTGACAGCTGTAGGATATGGTGATGAATTAAAGACGACGATCACGACAGCATATAATGCTGTCGCTCAAATTGGATTCGATGGAGCATATTATCGGAGCGATATTGGGAGTAAGGCTTTGCCGAAGACATGAACTTCATTTGTAGGGGCAAGGCATTGCCTCGCCCGTGAAATTTTCTTAATTTGAAAGAGGGTCAGGCAATGCCTGACCCCTACGAATTTCAGATTAATACCCAAATACTTCCTCCAAACTCAATTCTTTCACCGGTCCGTATTGTGCGAGTTTCTTCTGATCTATTTTATCGCGCGAACCGAGAGCAAGAATTGTGTAGTGCTGATCTTTAATATATTTCTTTTGGAAATCATTGATCGTCGTGAAATTCATTGCAGGGATATTCATATACACATCCTTGCGTATATCATGATCGAGCCCAAGCTTCTGAGCAGCTTCATAGTTGAAGAGAATTCCGGTTCTGGTGATGCGCTCTGTCTCGATCTTCTTCATGATCGCATCTTTTGATTGCTGGAAGATAGGGTCGGCTTCCGGAAGATTATGAAAAAGCTCGAACATTCCATCCATCGTTTCAGGAAGTTTATCAGCCTGCGTTCCGACATAAGCAAAAACATAATTCGGTTCGTTCTTCTTTTGTGGCGTAATGTAGTTCGACCATACAGAATAGGCAAGAGCTTTTGATTCGCGTATCGTTTGAAATACAATTGACGCCATACCGCCGCCGAAATATTCATTGTAAAGTCTCTGCGTCGGTACTTTCATCGGATCATACTGATATGATTTTGAAAGGAAAAGAATTTCCGCCTGTGCCATATCAAAATTTACGAAGTACGTTTTATTCTCGTTCGTTTCCTGATATGTATAATCCGGCATATTTAGGACAGGCATAAGTTTTGCAGGAGCCTGATGAAGTTTATTCAGCGATTCAACAATTTCTTCAGACCGCTCAGGTCCATAATACATAATACGATGGTCGTATTTCACAAGGTCATGAATTTTGCCTATGAGTTCATCAGCAGTGAGCGTTTTTAAATCGCTTTCAGAAAGAATATCGGTGAATGGATTACGTTTGCCATACTTTCCATATTCATTCATAGCAGTAAAAAGAATAGTACCTTTATCTTTTTTTGCGTCATCTCTTTCTTTAAGAGTATGACCGACATACGCCGTCAATGCTTCTTTATCAGGCTTTGCATGAAGGAGCAGATCTTCGAAAAGTTTTACCCCGTTGGTATAGCTTTTTTGCAATCCGCTCAGATAAACATAGACCTGATCGTCCGAAGAAGATACACCAAAACTGCAACCAAGACTGTAGAGCTTTTTCTTGAATTCTTCGTTCGTTAATTTATCGGTGCCCAAATAATCCAGGTACTTCAAGGCATACGCCATTTTCTTATCGTCCTTTTTGCCCATATCGAGCAAATAATAAAGAGTGAAAAGCTGGTTTTCGTCATTCTTTAAATAGTGGACTTGAATTCCGTTCTTCAGTTTTGCAACCTTGATGTCATTTTTATAATCAATGAATTTCGGAGCGATCTTATCCGAAGTCATTGCAATATTCTTGACAAGAAAATCTGACTTAGCTTCACGATTAACACTAACCGGAGTGATAGCAGGTTTTTCGACTTTCGGAGTATTGCGCTGACCGATACGTTTGTAAACAACAACGTAATTATTACCATAATATTTTTTTGCAACATCCATGATCTCCGCTTTAGTGATCTTCGATAGATCATCGATTTGCGAAGCGATCTTATTCCAATCCTGATGATGAATAAATGCTTCCATCATGGCGCTGGCACGCGAACTGTTATTTTCATAACCTCGAATACGGCTTACGGTAAGATCATTAATGATCGCAGGCAGTAGTGCATCGTCAAATTGTCCATTCTTGACCATATCAATCTGATCAAGGATCATTTTTTGCACGTCTTCAAGCTTCTGACCTTCGAGAGGACTTCCGAAAAAATAGTGTACACTGTAATCAGTTTGTTGGAAAGCCCATGTTCCGGAGCTGAGCACTTTTTGCTTTTGGTTAAGATTCAAGTCCATCAAGCCTGCAACATTGTTCGATAAGATCTTATCGATCATCGTCATGACGAGTGCATCGTGCGATGCAATTCCAGGGAAACGGAATCCGATCGTTACATTATCCGGATCCGGTCCTAGTATCTCGCGCTGAATTGGCGAGGTGATAGGGTCTTCAGGCTGAAAAGAAAATGTCGGAACAGGTTTTGCCTCATAGCCACTGAATGCAGCGTCGACCATTGCAATCGTTGCATCAGGATCAAGATCACCTGATAAGCAGATCGCCATATTATTCGGAATATAATTTTTTCCGAAATATTCTCTGATCTTGCGCATCGAAGGATTTTTCAAATGCTCAATAGTACCGATCGTTGTCTGCGTTCCGTACGTATGCTTTTTGAACAGCTCAGACATCAGCGCTTCATCAACTGCTTCGCCGTCGTTATCTAAACCGCGATTTTTTTCTTCATAAACTGCTTCGAGTTCAGTATGAAATAAACGAAGCACCGGATTGCGGAAACGCTCGGATTCGATCTGAAGCCATTTCTTTAATTGATTTGATGGAATGTCATTGACATAAACTGTCTGCTCATACCATGTAAAAGCATTAGTGCCCTTTGCTCCGAGCGCACCAAGCATTTTATCATATTCATTTGCGATCGCAAATTTTGCAGCCTCACCGGAAACAGAATCTATTCCATGGTATTTAACTTTGCGAATTGTAGGATCTGAGACATGACGGTATTCTTCATAGCGGCTTTCGATGTTATCGATCAGCGGTTTTTCTTTTGAATAATCGAGCGAGCCGAATTTATCGGTGCCCTTAAAAAGCATGTGCTCAAGGTAATGAGCAAGTCCTGTTGCATCCGCTGGATCGTTTTTGCTGCCTGCGCGCACAGGGATCATTGTTTGGATTCGCGGAGCATCTTTATTGACAGATAGATAAACCGTAAGTCCATTTTTTAATGTATAGATCCGTGCCTTCAAAGGATCATCGGTAACGGTAGTATACGTATATTTTCTGTCAGGCGAAGTATGCTTTTCTACTTTGTGTTCTGTTACTGCCGAAGCATTAGTAAAGACAAAAAGAAAAGCGAATAAGGTGGCAAGAAATAATTTGCGATACATAGAATATAATGATGTAAAAAAAGGTTGTAACTCTACGAAGTCTTTAGCGGCGATGTTACAAGTCACTGGTAAGGCGTTCAGTCAATTCTTTAGTTCCGAATAATAACCTTCTGAGTCTCAGTATGGCCATCTGATGAAACTCTCAGGAAATATGCACCATTTGTAACCGAGTGTGGCAGTGAACAGGAAATTATTTGGTTTATCGATCCGGATGTATAATCAGTATCCCATATTTCATTGCCAAGCATATTAATAAGTGAAATATGCAAAGCATCGCCGCCAAAAAGATGGCGGTTAATATTAAGAGTAAAAGAGCCGTTCGAAGGATTAGGAATAATAGAATTTATTTTAAACGGTTCATTGCGCAGGATTGAGCGTAATGCCCTGTAGCCGCATGTATCGTTGCCAGAGAATTCGCTGCTTACCTGATCGGCAAGAATATCAAGTGGGCATGGTCGTGAATTTCCCAGAACTCCATGAATTGTAATATTGGCTGAAGTCGAATCAGATACAAATGTTTTAAATATCAATCTGGCAATTATTCCAGGGGAGACGAATGTCATTGGAGGAAGGATCGGTATGCGAATTTCATCAGTGACTTGGTCGATCTTGATAGGTGCGTTCGGTATTTTACCTGCCAAGATAGTATTTTTTAAATCAGCATTTTGTAATACCAGTAAATCGTGATTATAGGTTACAAAGAGATCGATCTCATTTACTGCTTCGCTCGGAACACTCGTTATCCGAACGGTTGCAGTATCGAGTTCGGTGAAACGTGTATGACCGGCATCAAGAGAGAATGCTGCTTTGATCGTATCTCGAATCTCTAGAATATCAATTTTCTTGACGGCAGCGCCGAGGAATGCGCCATAAATTCCCTCACCTCCCATTTCTGAAATTTTTCCGGTAACTAGAGTACTCGTTAGTGATGGTCCCGCTGCAAAAGTAAGAATGGCAATTGCTCCGCTATCAGTAAAGGGCTTTAAGCATGAGGCAGAGATCAAAATCTTTCCAGGAATGCTTGCATCCGTAATCCACTGGCCGCCTTGTGCTGTAGGACCGAGTTTTACAGAGACGAGCGTAAGTATAGAAGGATCGTACGTTAAAGCGATAGCTGCTGAAGAAATCGCGTCTGGTTTATGGAAGCTTGCTGTAACAGTTGCATCGAAGGTGCGGCATGTTTTTGCTTGGGAAGTCGTAATGCTAAGTGGTGTTGGTATCGTATCCACTGTCAGCTTTGAAGAGGTTGTACCTGCTATGAACGAATACGAATCGGCAGAAGTGAATCCTGCGCAAATTGCAAAGATCGGCACAGGTGAAGTTATCGTATGAACACCCGGGCGAATTGTCGCAACAGTTCCTGAGAAAGCCGAAGAAGTGATTAGACGAGGATTACTTATTGAAGCTATAGGGGAGCCATCGAAGAGCACACTGCTTTCGGATGCAGTAGGATAGATCACTGATACATAATGATCGAATGCAGACCCATAAGAAATAAAATCTGGAGTAAACCAAAATGCAGTGTCTACATATTGGCTGCGAGGCAACACCGTGACCATCGAAGGATCACCAATCCCAAATTGAACATCTGCTCCATCGGAAAATTCATAACATTGAGCAGGTTTTGTAACCGTAAACATTTGCGGCTTTGAGATCTGTAGTACTAATATCCCATTGGTCGCTGTAAAAAAACTTCCATTAGTCTGCTTTACTGAAAAGTTTGGAAAATCAGATGTGAAAAGCACAGTATTTTGAACGGAAGCATCGGCGCGAAGCGGGGCAACATAAAAAATGGTGTCAGTAATTTTTCGCGGCAGAATTTCGTCGAGGATCTCATTGCATGCCTGTGCTTCTAACGGAACATAACCGCAGGATACTGCTGAAATTATGCTTACAGGTTTTGATGAGATAACCGTTGAGTTTGTCAGTGAAACATCAGCAGGAACGCTATTTATATCTGCTTTTACAATATAGCACTCACCCCGATTTAGTGTAGTTTGAAACGGAACTCCAGCCGGATGATTATCTAAAGCCTGAACGGAAGGAACAATGGTCACATCTGTATTATCTTCTGTTGCAGTAATAATAAATTGAGAATGATTATCTTCTTGTGCGAAGTTTCCCGGGGGGTCATTTGCTATTCCCCAGGTTGTAATGCGGTAATCGGTGCCAAGCGCTTCGTCAGCATAAATCTGTGTTGCTTCTCCTGCATCAGGAAGAAAATCATGGAATACGATATTGGCAGGTTGCGACGTCCTTATAAGAATTCCTTTATTTGTTTTCCCAATATCTTTCAAGTGCATAAACGAGAACGGAAGAGTAACGGTCGTCACAGTATTGGAGGTGAACGTAAACTCCTGACAATATCCGGTTGGAGAAGTGATAATTCCTTTCCCATCAAATTTGCTTAGGATATTGACCGATAAAACTGATGATGCGAGGGATGGATCAGGGACGCTATCGGGTCCTTCGGGAATACCGAACGTGAACCGTGTCCCTGCATGGGGTATAACTTGCGCTGAAGCAAGTACTACAGGCAGCAGTAAGATTAGGAATAGGGAGATGATGATAGTATGTTTAGTCAAGAATTTTCTTTCGATTAAAAGACTCTGCTTGATAATAACACCAAAAGCATGATTTTGTAACACCGTAATCAAATAAAAAAGCACGGAGATGATTCCCCGTGCTTTAAATGCTTAGAGAGGCAATATTTTATTTTGTCACGACGACCTTCGTTCTTGAATAGATGTCGCCGCTTCTGGCTTCAAGCCAGTAGAAGCCCGCATTAAGTGAACTTGCATCAAGATCGGCAGTATTTGCCGAAACATGGTCTCTTGAAGCAACCATTTTTCCTAAAGCGTCATAAAGCACGAGACTTACATCGTCTGAGCTTCCACCGATCATCACGTGTATATTCTGCGTTGTAGGGTTGGGGAATACTCTTACGTTGAAAGTTTCCGGCGATCCGAACGGCCCGACCGTTGTCGTTCCGGCAAGCCTTCTTGATCCATCGAGATCAACTTCTACTAATCGGTATATTATATAGGTTAGTGGTGCCTGATTATCAAGCAGAGAATAATTTGCTCCGATCCTCTCGTTCTTCGCTCCTATCATCCCGGCATTTATCCATCCCGATGTGGATTCGCGATCGATATCAAAGTGATCGACATTTTCTTCTTTTGCTGTACGGAAATCAAGATTTACAGTACCGAGATCGGTACGCTTTGCCGTAAAGCTTGCAACCTCAACCGGCAAGTATGTTGAAGAACCCTGGAATACGAAACGCACCATCGGAAGAAGCGGTCCTCCTGCCGAGGCATTTTTCTTTGCACTCAAATAATCAAAGTTTGCCGAAGTACGGAAACTTGAAACAATATCAGGATAGAGCGCGGCATACGCAGGAGAGTTAAAGCTATGAGTTGTTTCCCACATCAAACTTTTTGAAGCATCTCCTCCGAGATCATGTCCTTGCGTCATGATACATTGCAGGCGGTATAGTGTGCCGGCAGTCATATAATAAGGGGTGAACGTTCCTCTCATGAATCCCGGAGCATTCGGTGTTACAGCATTATAACTAAATGCACGGGTGGCAAGTACTTTATTTGCCGTATCCATGATGTTGATCGTCCAGTTCGTATTGCCGGATTGACTGAGATGGTATGCATCCATGCCTCGGAGAGAATCATTCGCCAGTGGTATGAAATCATAGTAAAACCAGTTATTATCAGCAACGGTCATTGTGCCAACCGTATCAGGAATGCCGTCATCGAGCGCATACTTATCGTCGATATAGAGAGTTCTATAAAAAGTATTTGTATCGTTGAGGCGATAATATTCATTAAAGTTCTGAGCGACGTTTACCTTTGCAGTGAATGTACCTCCCTGACTTCCTTGTATATCCCAAAAAGGCATAGCAAGTTGAATATCTGTATGCGCTCCAGGATTAACCAACGAGCCGGTCTTATCATAGACTGCTCTTCCAAGTGCATCCTTGAGTGTTAAGTGCACAGAGTAAACTGCAGAGTTTGTCTGCAAGCCATTACTTGCAATGGTCACAATAGGATTAATAAGTTTTACATTTCGCGGAATATGGGTGAAATTTCCTGCTCCAAGACTGACATTCGTAGGCTCCATATCCGTCTTCCCATTTATAGGCGCGGAAATCTGGATGTTATCTATAAGCCAGTTATCATCGTCTTCAAGAGGATACCCGTATTTAGGGTGATCGTCTTTTGCCATCAGCCTGATGCGGAGACGGGAATGATCATGAATGAATTTCGAATCTATCAGCATTCTGAATTTTTTTGTTTGATAATCAATACCACCAAATAACGTGGCAATCCTTGACCAGGCAGTATCGCTCGAATTATACTGAGTTCCGACATTCTGAAGCATTTCAATGATCAGACTATCACCCTGATAAACACTTTGATTGACGGAATCAAGATCAATAGGTTCAGGTCCGACTAGTGAGCGGGTCTTTATACCTGCTTTTAATGTATCGGTGCTTAACCCGCGCTGATAGCTGAAACTCAGCCATACATTTGTAAAATTTTTGAGATTAATCGGTGATGAAGTGGCAGAATCAGCTCCGGTCAAAGTCAAGTATGGATCGCCCAGAATGTCTCTTCGGTTAAACAGAAGAGCTCCTGTTGAACGAGGTGACGGCGGATCGTACATCACGTCTGCAGCATTAACCCAAGTCGCTCCATCTACATGCCATTGACAGGGATCGAGCGTAATAAAGTTTTCATAAAATTCCCCGGTATCTATCTTCATCAACGTAAAATCGCGCGTCATGATATTATCCGGCACCCATCCATCCGTACCTAAACTTGGAATCGAAATAGTCGTTGTTAAACGATATGTCCCGCATCGGATACCTTGATAAAGCGAGCCCGTAAATTGTGAATACGAAGCAAAAGGTACGTCAAGGCTATCGGTGCGATTGTATATGACGTTTCCGGTAGTGAGATCGGTTACTCTGTTATTGACAGTAATATAGTGATCCTGACTTGTCCAGTTTTCTACCGTTACCTTGGGCTGGAAGGTGTTACTGAGCATTTCGTAACGATCGGTTGGCGGAAAGTCTATAGATTTTACGTGAATAAGATTTGGGATAACCCTGAGAAATTTTACGGCCAAGCCATTATGCAAGGGCTGGGCATAGAGCGAAGAGCCGTATGATCTTGCATAGTATGTTCCGCGGTCTAAATACATCGAAGCATAAATAGCTTGCGAATTTTGTACGCCAATGGTTGCTTCATTCTGAAAAACATTCGCTGCAGAAGCAGCATTGAATGAGCCGTCGAACGATCTATAGTTAAAGGTGATCGAAGAATCTGTCTTTGAGAATGCAACCTGAAATGTTGCACGCACTGCTCCTGCAGTTCCTTTTAAAAATATATTATAATACGTAACATAGCAGGAATCGATAGTCATACGATAAAAAACTTTTGAGGAATCTCCGGTAGTACGGAATTCCATATCTGCCCAAAGCGGACATACAATAGCTTCATATTGCGAAGTTCCTCCGGCAGGCATTGTTCCGTTATTTGGAGAAGTTACAGGATGAAGATAAAACGTATCGCGAGTTATTTTCAATAAGCCATTGGTGCTCATATACCGAGGCGGCAAGCGCAGTTGAGTATTAGAGTGATAATAGAGAATCGAATCTGTGGCGGATACATCAGCATAACCATCGTCACTATTGGTAAATCCGGTTACGCGGTGCCAATGAGCGGCATCATATAGGGTGTCGACAAAGTTGTAAACAGGCTGCCTGGAATCGGTATTATCATCATCGGAATCAATGATGTAAAATTGGCTCTTAGTATTGCTCACCGTAACCGGCGGAACAGGGTTTCCTCGTCGAGCAAAAGAGGGGACAACACTCATAAAAACCAAGCAGCATAAGAATGCAATTGTAGCAAGTGTCTTCATAACAGAGTAAGAAAATAAATGAAAAAACCTTCAACTTTTCGTGACCTCTCGATAACGAAAACGGCGAGAAGAACATTCACCGGAAATTCAGTCCAAAAACCGTTCTTGGAATTGTTTCGTTGCTATGAATATGCGGATTGAATATTCCAAATGGATACCCGGTAAATCAAAGACGTCAGAAGATCACCTTCAGAAATTGCTCGATCTTTTTCATGAGATCTTGCTTCGCACATCAGGCGATGCCGAAGAGACCTTGAATTGGATGCGCTATTTGGGCGACGAGTATAATATTTTCGGTCCCGATATGACGTTCGATATGTTTCTGGATGAATTGAAACGTCTGGGAATTATTGAAACCGATGAGAATTCGCTGACCAAGCCTACTAATAAAGCCATCGGCAATATAAAGAGAAATGCACTGCTCGAAATGTTCCGTTCTCTGAAGAAGTCTCCTTCCGGTTCGCATGATACGCCACATTCAGGATCGGGTGTGGAACGAACAAGTGGCACAAAAAATTATTCTTTCGGTGACCAGTCAACCAATATTGATTTCACGCGAACGCTTCAGAATGCTATGCGCCGTTCCCTGCGCGAAGGCTCTCTGGACGAAAACTCTATAACCGAAAATCTTGATTTAAGTGAGGAGGATATTGAGGTTTATGAGACAGAGCATACATCATCCTGCGCTACGGCTCTGCTGATTGATATCTCGCATTCGATGATCCTCTATGGCGAAGACCGCATCACCCCTGCAAAAAAAGTTGCCATTGCTCTTGCCGAACTGATCAAAAATAAATTTCCGAAGGATAAACTCTACGTTATTACCTTCGGTGATGAAGCAGAGCTTATCTACGAGGATGAATTGCCGTTTCTTGAAGTAGGTCCCTTTCATACCAATACCCGAGACGGTTTACGTCTTGCACGTCGAATGCTACGAAGAAGTGGGAATAGTAATAAACAGATCTTCATGGTCACGGACGGCAAACCTTCAGCAATGTTCGATGAGAACGGTAAGTTGTATAAAAATTCATTCGGATTGGATCCAAAAATCATCAATAAAACTCTTGATGAAGCCATTGCTTTACGCCGCGAAAAAGTAACGATCTCAACATTCATGATCGCTCAGGATAATTACCTTATTGATTTCGTTGAAGAAATGACGAAAGCAAATCACGGCAGAGCATATTATTCGGGTTTGAATGATCTCGGTCAATTCGTGCTTGTAGATTATGTGAGAAATCGGCGAAAGAAATATTAAGGGTAATTAAGTTCTTCTTTTAATTAAAAGCTATGAAATTTCTATTGCTGATTCTTTTATTCCTGCCTACGATAGCCTTCTGTCAATTTGATGATGATTCTTTCCTAAGATCGGATTCTCTGCATGCTTCAACTAAACTTGAACGTATTGCATACGTTGTTGGAGGCTCCGCAGCTTTTTCATTATTGGATTTTATTGGTTTTAATGCTACGCAATTCAATAAGGGAGCACGTACAGGTTACCGCATTTTTCAGGTTACTTCTCAATTAGCGATCAGCTATTTCCTTTATCAAAAATTTGGTCTTTCTTCTGCAATTTCTTTCAATTTAATTTGGTGGACGTGGGGAGATGACCTTGGCTTTTATGGCTGGACTAACCTTGTTAACCCTTCTTCCCCTTGGTATAATCGAGAGAATAATGGATTGCATGGAAATCAGGTGACGTGGGCAGGCTGGACTCCGATTGGTCTTCTTCGACGGCAAGGTACTGTGGTTGATAAATATGCTTTGTTCGCGCAGGCGTTGATCGGGTTCAGCATCTCAATCGCAATTCTTTAAAACAAAACAACTGCCCGTAGAACTGATAAACTTTAAGTTTTTTAATGCGTAACCGAAAAGTTACGTATATTTGTAACCAATCAGTTACTTAACTTATGAGAAGAGATGTATTTCAAGCAATTGCAGACCCGAGACGAAGAGCGATCCTGAGTTTGCTGGCGATACAAACGCTGACCCTAAATGGAGTTGTCGAACACTTTAAAATAAGCCGCCCGGCAATATCAAAGCATGTAAAGATTCTTGCTGAATGCGGACTTGTAAAAATCGAGCAGAAAGGCCGCGAGCGATTTTGTGAAGCGCAATTGGATAAATTGGGTGAAGTCTCGGACTGGGTGGAGCAATACCGCGAATTTTGGGAAACAAAGCTGGATGCTTTGGAAGTATATCTTGAGGAATTACAACAAAAGGAGAAAAAAAATGTCAGAAAAAAATGAAACAATTGCTTCAATAGCTCCGAAGGAAGTGATCATTACGCGCATAATCAATGCACCCCGCGAACTGGTGTTCGAAGTATATACGAACCCTGAGCATGTTGCAAAATGGTTTGGTCCGAGGATCTTTACTGGAACTGCAGAAGCAGAGCTTCGTAAAGGAGGCGCATATCGTTATGAAATGATCGGCACCGATCAGGCTCCGCCGGAATT
>JANYLL010000339.1 GCA_025357895.1 Ignavibacteriota bacterium | reverse complement strand
CTTCACGTCTTCGCCTTCTTTCAAAGCCGAAGTGGGAATACCGCGGATCGTACCGCAATCATGCTCGGAAATAATTGCATCCTGTGCAGCATCAATAAGTCTGCGCGTCAAATATCCTGCATCAGCAGTTTTCAATGCTGTATCTGCAAGTCCTTTACGCGCTCCGTGAGTTGAGATGAAGTACTCGAGGATCGAAAGTCCTTCATAGAAATTCGAAAGAATAGGATTCTCGATGAGCTCACCTGTTTGACCTGAAAGTGATTTCTGCGGCTTCGCCATGAGTCCGCGCATACCGGCAAGCTGACGAACCTGTTCTTTAGATCCGCGAGCACCGGAATCGACCATCATGTATAACGGATTAAATCCGTCACGATCGCGCTGAAGTGTTTCAAAAAGTTTATCGGCTACGCGGTTCGTTGCACGAGTCCAGATATCGATCACTTTATTATAGCGCTCACCTGTTGTGATAAATCCATTCAGGTATTTATCCTGAACGTCATCAACCTGCAACTGCGCTTTATTAATGATCTCATCTTTTTCTTTCGGTACGACGATATCAGATAACGATACTGAAATTCCGCCCTTGGTTGCATAATAGAATCCCATCTCCTTCAACTTATCAAGGAATTCAACGGTCTTCAAAATACCAACGCCGCGGAAACACATCGAAATGATCTGACGCAAGCGCTTCTTCGTAAGAAGCTCGTTCAAATATCCGAGTTCTTCAGGTACGATCTGATTAAAGATCACGCGACCTGTTGTCGTCTCGATCATCTTGCCTTTAATGCGAACTTTGATCATCGAGTGAATGCCAAGGCGATTCAAATTATGCGCGATGATAACTTCCTGCGGAGATGAGAACATCATACCTTCGCCAAGCTGTCCTTTTTTATGCTTGGTAAGATAATAAGGTCCGAGAACCATGTCCTGTCCGGGAACAGCGATAGGCTCGCCATTCTGAGGAGAAATAATATTATGCGAGCTAAGCATGAGCGTTGATGCTTCAAGCTGCGCTTCGAACGAAAGCGGCACGTGAACAGCCATCTGATCACCGTCGAAATCGGCATTGAATGCTGTACAGACAAGCGGATGGATCTGCAATGCGCGGCCTTCGACAAGTTTCGGCTGGAATGCCTGAATACCTAACCTATGCAACGTTGGAGCACGATTGAGCATGATAGGATGCCCATCGATGATGGATTCTAATATATCCCATACATCGGTGGTCTTTCGCTCAACGTGTTTCTTAGCAGATTTAACGGTCTTCGTAATTCCGCGTTCGATGAGCTTGCGAATGATGAACGGCTTGAAAAGCTCGACTGCCATTTCTTTCGGCAATCCGCATTCATGCAATTTGAGTTCAGGTCCGACAACGATAACCGAACGACCTGAATAATCAACACGCTTACCGAGTAAGTTCTGACGGAAACGTCCCTGCTTACCTTTTAGTGTATCCGAAAGTGATTTCAGTGCACGCGATGTATCGGCTTTGACAGCAGATGCTCTTCGTGAATTATCGAAAAGCGAATCAACTGCTTCTTGCAACATGCGTTTTTCATTACGCAAAATAACTTCAGGAGCTTTGATATCCATCAACCGCTTCAAACGGTTATTGCGGATGATAACACGGCGATAGAGATCGTTCAAATCGCTGGTTGCAAAACGTCCGCCTTCAAGAGGCACAAGCGGACGAAGCTCCGGAGGAATAACAGGAACGACGCCAAGTACCATCCACTCAGGACGGTTCTCGACTTTCAGTCCTTCTTCGTTTCGGAAAGCCTCTACTGTACGTAAGCGTTTCAACGCTTCCTGACGTTTTAACTGTGAAGTCTCTTCACGAGCGGCACGGCGAAGTTCGATTGAAAGATTTTCGATATCCGAACGCCGCAACAATTCCTGAATAGCAATTCCACCGATCGATGCGATGAATTTCTTAGCATCATCATCATGGAGATTATCGTTTCCAGCTGGAAGTGAATCAAGGATACGAAAATATTCTTCTTCGGTCAGAAGATGCTTAACCGGAAGTCCCGTTGTGCCAGGGCTAACGACAGTGTATGATTCATAATAAATGATCTTTTCAATATCCTTTGTCGGCATGCCGAGGATATGACCGATCTTATTAGGCAGCGAGCGGAAATACCAGATATGCACGACGGGCACTGCGAGTGCAATGTGTCCGAAGCGCTCACGGCGAACGGATTTCGTCGTTACTTCAACTCCGCAGCGATCGCAGATAATGCCTTTGTAACGGATACGCTTATATTTACCACAGAAGCATTCCCAGTCACGAGTAGGTCCGAAGATCTTCTCGCAAAAAAGTCCGTCTTTTTCCGGACGGTATGAACGGTAATTGATCGTCTCAGGCTTGGTCACTTCGCCATGACTGCGCGCAAGAATTGAATCATTGCTTGCAAGCGAGATCGTGATCTGCGAGAATCTCTTGAACGGCGATTCCATCGGAAGCATGTATGCCATATTTATACGCCTTTTATCTAATTAATATTAACTTAAAAAATTTTTCTTTCTTTCAATCGTCGAAGCTGAGAGTTGATAGCTGATAGTTTTTTTTACTATCAGCTATCAGCTTTAAACTATCAGCTAATCAATGCTTACTTCAAGCGCCAAGCCTTGCAGCTCGCGAACTAATACGCTGAATGATTCAGGTACGCTTGGCTCCGGCATGTTCTCGCCTTTGACGATCGCTTCATAGACGCGTGAACGTCCGGGAACGTCATCCGACTTAACGGTGAGAATCTCTTGAAGAGCATGGGCAGCACCATACGCCTCAAGTGCCCATACTTCCATCTCTCCAAAACGCTGACCGCCGAACTGTGCTTTACCACCGAGAGGCTGCTGTGTAATAAGAGAATAAGGTCCGATCGAACGAGCGTGGATCTTGTCGTCTACAAGATGCGAAAGCTTCATCATATAGATCTGACCGACGGTAACTTTCTGCTCAAGGGCATCACCTGTTCTGCCGTCATAAAGCAAGGTACGAGCTTCTTGATCCAAACCTGCTTCACCGAGATATGCGTGAACATCATCCCAATGTGCGCCATCGAAGATAGGAGTTTCGAATTTCACCCCGAGCTTCGAAGCTGCAAAACCAAGCGCGGTTTCATAAAGCTGTCCGATATTCATACGGCTTGGCACACCAAGAGGGTTAAGCACAATATCAACAGGTGTTCCATCAGGCAAGAACGGCATATCCTGCGGCGGTACGATCTTTGCGACCACACCTTTATTTCCGTGACGACCTGCCATTTTATCACCGACTGAAAGTTTACGTTTCTTTGCAACATAGACTTTTGCCATCTGCATAATGCCCGGCTGCAATTCATCGCCTAAACCAACTTTCGATTTTTCTTTGCGGACTTCCGCTTCGATATCTTCGCGTTTTGTCCAGTAGCCTTCGTAAATTTTACGAACGAGATTGCTGCGCTTGCGATCTCCTTCGACCCAATCGGTACCGACAGAGAATTTTTCAAGCTCATCTAAGCGCGAAGTGAATGTATCTTTTTTGAAAGCCACACCTGCGCGGATAATCACTCCGCCATCAAGATCACGAACTCCACCGCTCGCTTCGCCTTCAAGAACTTTCGTAAGTTTCTCGGCAAGCTTTGTATTGATGCCGAACATTTCATCCTTATAATACTTATCGATGGCATCGATGCGCTTTTTCTCTTCACGCTTTTCATCGCCTTCTTTTTTTGAACCTTTGCGAGAGAAAAGCTTTGTTTCAACAACAACTCCCTTGATTCCGGGAGGTGCCTTCAAAGATGCATCCTTCACGTCACCGGCTTTATCACCGAAAATCGCACGCAGAAGTTTTTCTTCCGGTGTCGGATCGGTCTCACCTTTCGGTGTGATCTTGCCGATAAGAATATCGCCTTCTTTTACTTCAGCTCCCAAACGAATGATACCTGATTCATCAAGATCTTTCGTTGCTTCTTCGGAGACGTTCGGAATTTCACGAGTTAATTCTTCTTCGCCGCGCTTTGTATCGCGAACGTGAAGTTCGAATTCTTCAATATGGATCGAAGTATAAATATCTTCCGATACAACTCGCTCCGAAATAACGATAGCATCTTCGAAGTTATATCCGCGCCACGGCATGAATGCCACAAGCACATTTCTTCCGAGTGCTAATTCACCGCCATCCGTTGATGATGAATCCACAAGCACCTGGCCTTTTACCACTCGCTGACCGGCTTTAACGATCGGGCGGTGATTGATACAGGTATCCTGGTTGGTTCTGAAAAACTTCGTCAGGAAATATTCATGATGACGACGGTCATCAAAACTTGCTGTGATCTCTTCACGCGAACCTTCATCGTCATAAAGCATTTCGATCTTTTCAGAATCGACATACTCCACAACTCCGTCGCGTTCGGCAAGCAAAAGCGCACGACTATCGCGTGCGATCTTTCCTTCAAAACCTGTTCCGACAAGCGGAGCAACAGGGCGAAGAAGCGGCACAGCCTGACGTTGCATGTTCGATCCCATGAGTGCGCGGTTAGCATCATCATGCTCCAAGAACGGAACAAGCGCTGCTGCAGCGCTAACGATCTGGCTCGGAGCAACGTCCATGAACTGCACTTCTTCCGGAGATTTCACAACGAAATCACCGAACTGTCGACAGCTAATACGATCTCCGATAAACTGATGCTTCGCATCAAGTTCCTGATTTGCCTGAGCGATGATCTTATCTTCTTCATCATCTGCCGTCAGATAATGAATTTCACTTGTTACTTTACCATTCTTCACAATACGATACGGAGTTTGAATAAATCCGAACTCATTGATCTGCGCAAAAACTGCAAGGGAAGAAATAAGACCGATGTTCGGTCCTTCCGGTGTTTCGATCGGGCAGAGTCTTCCGTAATGGGTATAGTGAACGTCACGGACTTCAAATCCTGCGCGTTCTCTAGTAAGACCGCCAGGTCCGAGAGCAGACATACGACGCTTATGCGTCATCTCAGCAAGCGGATTGGTCTGATCCATGAACTGCGAAAGCTGGTTCGTTCCGAAAAACGTATTAATGACGCTCGTTACCGTACGTGCATTAACAAGATCGGCAGGTCCGACCTTTTCATCATGGATGCTCATGCGCTCACGAATCGTACGGGCCATACGTGCAAGTCCGATATTAAATTGTTGCGCAAGCTGTTCTCCTACAGTGCGGACACGGCGATTACCCAAGTGATCGATATCATCAAGCGATGCTTTACCAAGCTGAAGCTTGATAATATACTTTAAGATGGCAACAATATCTTCTTTAGCCAGAGTTGTAACGTCGTTTGCAACTTCAAGACCTAAGCGCTGGTTCAAACGCAAACGTCCGACGAGTCCGAGATCGTATCTCTTCTGTGTAAAGAACATTTTCTCAAGTAAGCCGCGAGCTGTTTCAAGATCGGGTGCTTCGGTCGAACGCATCACTCGATAGATCGCTTCGAATGCATCATCTGTTGAGCGGGAAGGATCTTTACCGATCGTATTCAAAATAACTGCTCCGCCTGTTTCTTCGAGATCTAAGAACTTTACGGATTTCACGCCGCTCTTTTTAAGCTGCTCAATATGTTCTTCTTTGAATTCCGAATCTTTCGAAAGAAAAATTTCGCCGGTTGACATATCAATAACATCAGCGGCAATTTTGCGTCCGACGTAATCGTCAAATTTTGTCTTCTTTACATCAAGATCCTGCACCATCTCGAAAAGCTCAAGGATGTCTTCGTCGCTTGAATATCCTAGAGCACGAAGAAGCATCGTGACCGGAAATTTCTTTTTACGGTCAATATATGCCCAGAGCACATTATTAATATCTGTCGTGAATTCTACCCAGCTTCCACGGAATGGAATAATTCTGCCGGAATAGATCGTGGTGCCGTTTGGATGCAAACTCTCCGAGAAAAATACTCCGGGTGAGCGATGAAGCTGGCTGACAACAACGCGCTCAGCGCCATTGATAATGAAGGTACCGCGTTCCGTCATCATTGGCAAGTTGCCTAAGAATACTTCCTGTTCGATAGTCTCGACGAAATCTTCGGTACCTTCAGCAGCATTTTTCGATGACAAACGAAGACGTGCCTTCAACGGAACGCTATAAGTAAGTCCGCGATCCTGACATTCCATAATGCCATAACGAGGTTTCTCTAAACGATAGTCAAGATAATCGAGAACGAATGTCTCGCGCGAATCGACGATCGGGAAATTAAGCTGGAATACTGATTCCAATCCTAACGCCATACGATCAGCCAAAGGAATTCCTGATTGCAGGAATTCCTGAAATGACTTTAACTGCACATCAAGCAGATCGGGGATATGATAATCTTTCGGGATCTTCGAAAATGTTATCCTGCCGGTTTCGCTCATGTGAGCGCTATTGAGAAGAGGGGTTGTAGTCTTTTTTGCCATGCTAATCTATGTTATAAAATTCTTTCGTTGATCGAATAAATGCACAAAACACGCACTGTAAGAAATCGGCGCGAAAAGATAGACTTTGTTACGAAGGAAAATTTCCTACGGAATAAAGCAAAGAAAAATTATTGAATTGAAAAAAAGGAAAACGCGCAGTAATGGAAATAAGCGCAAGCCGAATGGTAGTTTGTGCAGTCAAGATCGTATAAATTTTGTTGAACGCTTCTACACGAGACGACGAATTAGATCGCAGTTGTTGTGTCCGGTAGAAGAATTGCAATTATAGCCGATTATAAACCGTATTGGGGAAATATTAATTCCACCACTTTTTGGGTAAATTGAGGATAATCCTTAAGGCATGTCATTTTGAGCGAATGGTATGTCATTCCGACCGAAAGCCCTGATCTGCGAATGCAGATCAGGCTTAGTATTGAATCAATAAAATGAAACGGTTTATTTAACGACTATAAATGGCTTCGATATGATATGTGATGCAGTACTCACTTTCAGGAAATAAGTGCCGGCGGGAAGATTTTCGGCATTATATTTCATAACGCTATTCGAATTGTTCACCGCCAATGAGGCAATGGAATTCCCCATTAACCCTATAATTTCTGCCTTCTGTATCTTTTCCGAAATATTTGAACAATCAATGTTCAGAAATGTTGTACAGGGATTTGGATAGAGAGTAATAAAATTTTCATTTGCAACATTGCTTGCAGGAACCGATGCTTGAGCGTCATCAAGTTTTGCCAAATACATCGAGCCGCCAAAATCCGGAAATAAAGGAGCACCTGTTTCGCCAAGTACAACGATCTTATTGTCATGTGAGATGGAAACATTATAGATTACATCCTTTAAACTATCTACGCCCCATGAATATTGCCACAGCGGTTTACCTTGAGGATCGATCTTTGCCAGATACATATCCCAATTCAAACTGCTTTTGTTTACAACACTGGCGTGATAATCACCAGCGGCGCCGCCAATAATAAAATTACCTTTAGTATCTAATGCGACACAATTTGGGGTAATGTAGGTGCGGGAATCAATCCCGAACGTATTTTCCCAGAGTATATCTCCGCCACTACTTATCAAAGCTGTAAACACATTTTCTTTAGATATTCCATCAAAAACTTTACCTACAAGAAAGATATTCCCCTCTGATGTTTCTATGGTCGAACTGATGGAGAAAGAAGTATTCCATTGGATTTTTTTCTTCCAGAGTACGTTCCCGATACTGTCGCACTTAAGGAGTAGGCAGTCGGAAATATTTTTGATAGAATCTAAGGGGTGCGTTCGTGTAACAGCAATAACTAAATTTGCATCATGTGTTTCAAGAAGCGAATTAGCAGATGCATTAAGATTCGTTTCTATTGAATAGGGTCGAGTCCATTGAATAATTCCAGAATGATCTATTTTGGAAACAAAGATACTGTCATATTTCCCCGAATTCATTGATGTGGTGTGAAATCCATTATGCGATTTGATAAAACTTGAATATCCATCCGGAAACAATGTATTCAGGCTATCGGTATATTGACATGCCAGTATATTTAAATCATTATCGGTAATAATTTGGCAAAAAAAGCCATAGATGGCAGTAAAGAAGTTTTTCCTCTTCCCAAAAAATGAAAACCCACTGTTATTCGCCAACTTATCTGCTACGGCAATATCGATGGCAGTGTCTATGCTTCCATAATGTGTGCGTTTTATCTCATTGCCGGAGGCATCAATTTTTAAAAAATATTTCACATACCCAACATCCCCACCAATAATAGTAGCCCCGTCTTCTGTTTCATACTTTGCCTGAGGCACGATCAACGGGTTGGTAAAATCATCCGAAGTATATGAATTTTGCCAAATCAGTGAGGATGGTGGATGCGATGGAAGCGATGCAACGTTAGGAATATTATGGAATTTATCACTGGTCAGAATTTGTGAAAGAAAATCTTGGATACCCAATTTACTCCACGTTTCTCCATAATCGGAAGAAACGTAAGTGCTCCCGTCCGTTTTTTTATGGCGAATATTTTTACATAATGATGGATGTGTCTGAGCCGTTACGTCACCGCCCGATAAAGCGATTCCCATCAGGATAATACCTATTCGATAATATTTCATGTTCCGCCTCCAATAAAAGTTGTAAGCATAGTTTAATTAGTGAGTAAGGGCAGTAGATCCGCAGAATGCACGGCACCCACTATGGAAAAGTGTCCCTGAAGGAAGCGGTACAATATCGGAGCTACAATCAGGAGCTGGGTTTTGTGTTTGTATCCACGTATCCGTCTCTTCGTCGGTATGTGTTGTAGTGTTATAACAATAAAGTAGTCTGTAAGACACAACATACCTGACTGGAGCATGGTTGCTTCTCAATCCTGACAACTTGATGCTCTGTATCGTTAATATAGTAACTACAAAGGATAGTAGAACTATTACACTGTAAATATACGAAATTTTTACGATAGGATATTAAAAATTACTTTCTGTATGTTCTGTTAGCCAGCAACGATTCGGAGATTCTTCACTCCTTTGAGAGTGACATTTGAGGCAGCGCTCAAAACCCTCTCCCAAAAAATCGTGTTAGCTTTCCGCAAAAAATAAATTCAAACGATCCGTGCCGAAGCAATCCAAAAGAACCCGTGCTATTATCATCCTGATCATTCTGACCTCTGTCTGGGGGACGACGTTTTCTATTGTCAAAAATGCCCTCGGGGAAATATCTCCCATACTTTTTGCAGGGATACGCTTTACCTTATCGCTTGCAATATTTCTTATCATTTCCAAAGATTCGAGAAAAGGTATTGTTCTTCTCTTCTCACCAAAGAATGAAAAAGAAAAGTTTTTCCGGAGGCAGGCTTTTATTATCGGATCCACTTTAGGATGCGGGTATATTCTTCAATTTGTAGGACTTCTAAGTACTACTACTTCCAAATCTGCTTTCCTGACTTCAACGACTGTGATCTGGACTCCGATATTCTCCAAACTCATTGGTCATGAAAAATTTTCATTCCAAAAAGTTTTTGCCATAGTGCTTTCGATGGTTGGCATTGTTTTTCTTATTCATCCATATCCGATCAAAGAAATTGTTATCGGAGATATTCTCACTCTTGCTTGTGCGTTCAGCTTCGGAATTTATATTTTGTGGCTTGATAAAATACATACTGTGGCTAACGAAGTTTCCGGAAGTGAGAAGTCTTCAGTGATGATGATCAGTGCTATGCAACTCTTTATTGGCTTGATCATTATTCTCATTGTCATGCCTTTCGCCGAAATGCCCCATTTAGTGATAGCCGGCAGTTCAGTATTTGCAATTCTCTATACTACGATCTTTGCAACTGCGTTATCAACGTTTATTCAGGTCATGTATCAAAAAGAAGTAACTCCTACTTCTGCCGTTCTTATCTATACCTTAGAACCCGTCGTTGCCGCGTTTATCGGCTACCTCTATATGAATGAAATATTGAGCACAGGTGAATTCATCGGCGCAATGATCATTATAGGAAGCATGGTGATCGGACAGATCAATTTTAAGAGGGCTAAATAGAATTTATAAATAAAAAAAGGGCACACGACAGTATGCCCTTATACAAACATAAAAAATATTTCTTATCTTACCACTTCAAGTTTTTGCGTCAGGACTACATCATCTGCTGTGATGCGGACCTGATACACTCCTCTTGGCAGATAACCTATAGGAATTTCGATCTCTCCACTTGCCTGTCTGAGATTCACCTTAAATACTTCTCTTCCGAGCAAGTCATAAATATTAAGCGAAGCACTCTGTTTACCGGGCATTGTAAATGTTACCATCGCCGAATTTCCTGAAGCCGGATTCGGACGAACAGAGAAAGAGTTTGCAGCGGCATTGCCCGTCTGTACAGAATTTGAAGCAGTGTCAAGTCCGGTACCATTAAGCAAGGAATAGTTTTTTCCTGAATTCACAAACTCAGGAGAAATATCAGTAGCCCAAATTATTCTTTCGTTAAAGACTTTTGCTTGGGTCGGATGGAAGCAGACATTCACTGTTACCTTTGCTGCAGGTGGCATGTTAAGCGGCAGTTTATTAAGGAAGTTGGGATCGATAGCGAAATTCACATTATCAGAGAGTGACGGCAAAGCCTGCAGAGTAAACGCTGACGAACCCGTATTCTGAATCAACAACGTTTTACATTGCTCTTTCCCTATGGATATGCTTCCGAAATCTGTAATATCCTGTGCGTTAATAATACCCGTTGAACTATGAGCATCTAAAGCGATCGGCACTGAGAAGCATCCGTTTGTAATAAGGACGGTATCCTGATGACGCAGTGAATCTTTAGAAGTGTAACTGACCACTATTACCAGAGAGTCCTGTGCGTTGATCGGAGCAGGAAGTGACGGACTCACAGATACGATCTTGTAAACGGGGTCGTTTCTTTTGAGTTGTGCAGAAATAAAAGTAAGTGCTGAACCTCCGGCGGGAGCAGTATTATGAATGACAAGCGTATCGGTCACCGTCATTCCGATATTTTTGGTTGCGAACAAAATACTACTCGGGTTCGGAGCAAGTGGTCTGCCAGAAACCTGAAAGGTCGGAGCACTGCGGTGAAGTTGAATCAGCAAACCATTACCGTTATTATCGATCAAGCCCAAAGGTGCTTTTGCTTCGACAAGGCGATTATCTATGCGTACATCAAAACAATATGATTGATTCGTCTCCAGGTTCGGATGAAGTTCTCCTCTTGTAAAATCAGATGAGGTTGAATCAAAAGAAACATTACTGAATTTCACTCCCGGCCTCTTGAAATATATTGCTTCTGTATCATCAACAAGCATAACGGCTTTAATGCCCGGATTATCTGAGCCGTTATCGACCACGCAAATATGCCAGCCTGAACAATCGGAATGTTCATCTACCGTAACTTTGAATGAAGGTGGAACACCGGTATTCAATTGCATTCCGAGCGGAGTTGAATATTCATAATTGAATTGATAATTACCGCCAAAGCCAAAATTATAACTGAGTTGGCTCATGCCATAAGAGTATAGAATAAAGGGATATTCCGAATGAAGATAAAACGTATGCGAACCAACTTCATAACGGCCGCCGGTAATAGGACTGGTCGTATATCGTTTCGTTATACCTAAATATGTTCCTAAACTCGAACCGAGGTTAGAGATGGGCACTTCCGGAGCGCCATCTACCGAAACTTTGACCGTTTGTAAACTATCGGCGATAACATTAACGTATTGGTTGGCATTAACACCACTTATTCCCGCCGGATCAAATTCAGAAAAATTATAATTTGTTCTCCATCTTGAATGAGGAACGAGCGTCATCATGCTCGGTGATGGATACGGAGATTTAGTCCCTTGACTCCGTTCATCATATTGCATAACACTGATCTTATGTCCGTTTGTTGAATAGATATCTACAGGCGAAGTGATCTCCGTTTTCTCTGTATATTTTAATGAAGAAGTTGACATATCATATCCACCTGAAATACCGCCGACATCTGCTTGTACTTTCGCAACACCAGGATCAAGTGTCATAACCCTATAGGCATCTCCGATACCACCGGTGTTTGATGAGGGTGCACCGCTATTGGTAAATGGAATACCAATATAACCGGTGCTATCCCAAAATTCATACGGTATCAATTGTTCGATCAAAGAGTTACGCTGCTCTGCTGTAGTATTAGAGCCGTCGCCGATAAAAGCATCTTCATGGCCCGAAAGTACAATAATTGGTTTTGATGATTCAATAGTTGTGCCGGTCAGATCATGATCCGTACTTTTACCGTCCGAACGAACAAGATAACATTGTCCTTTGCTTAGAGTAGTGCCAAACGGACCCGACTTACCGGTAGATGTCGTCGTCGTAGGCACAATATTGATTCCTGTTACATCCTGCGTAGCGATGATCATGAATGTTCCTCCGGCTATATCGGGAGCAGGTATTCCATTCCCCTTAGGTAATGAGCCGGTTGTTGCATTATCATTGTAACTTCCAACAACATATTTTTTTCCAACAGCAAGTGCCGGCAATGCTAAATAGGAACCACCGGCATTTGCGCCTCGGCTAAGATATTGCACCGCGATCGGGTATTTAGAAATAATATGGCAGGCTTTGTATGCCGGTGTTTCAACAGTCGAATCCAAACGCATACCCTGCGCATCAAGCACGACCTGTAATCTACTCCGTGAATTCATGATATATTTTTTTGGAGTCAATTCCGTACCGCTTGCATCATAATAGCTTACATAAATAACATTATCATAATATGTTGTGATCAACGCATAGGCGATATATTGCCGGAACAAAGAACTTGGAGCAATATAATTATATGTAGGATAAATCAGACCGAGATAGAATTCGCGTCCGGCATTTGTTAAACTACCATGAGGCTTGAATTCTGCTGTGATCGATCCCGTCATCCCCAGCGATTCCCATTTTTTATTTTTATAATTGTACGTGCCGGCAGTTTGTACAATGTAAGTATATGTCATGCCTGTACTGACAGGGCCGAGTGGTTGTGCACCGGCTGGTATAGATGTCGGCTCCAAAGGATATTCGGAAAAATCTCCGTTCCAGACTATCGTATCTCCGACTTCAACGTTCAGATTATTCGGAGAATAGTTATGCCCCAAGCCTCCGCCGAAGTTAATAATATGCAGCGTGGGCTGCACTGCAAAACTTGAAGAGGTCAAGATACAAAAGAGGAAAAAAAATATTGCAACGGGGAAAAGAATAGTTATGCGATTCATGATTTTGATTTACTTATGAAAGTTGGGGAAAAAATCGATTTTAGCTTTAATATAGACAATACCCTGACAGTGCCGAAAGCTTTGGTGATTTAGAAAGAATGTTCATGTAAAATGCACTACAAAAACAACTCGAACAAAGAATACAATCAATTATGCTTCTTCGTGCCCTGATAGGTAATTTTAGCATCCTTACAAATTCCTATATACACGAAAACACTTCGCCAATTGCAAATGTGTTTTCATAATGAGCGGTTATCAGTTTTTTTGTTTCGATTCCGAAGTGAGATTTATCGGAAAATCTGGAATTTCTCCGTTATCATCCCCTTATCTGAAATGAATTGAACATAATAGACACCGCTAAGAAATTTTCTGATAGGAATTTCAATTCGGGAAGTGCCTATGTATAAACTTTTTTGGTAAACTTCTCTGCCAAGAATATCATAAATCCTCAGGTCGGCTTTCGTGGTAATATCATCTGAAAGAGCAACGATCACGGAATTCCCCGATGCAGGGTTTGGAATTATCGTAAATGCTCTCTCATCAAGAGACGAACTAACGCCGCTTATGGTTACTCCGAAGCCGTTAAGAATTGTCGAATCCTTCTTTGAATGTTTATAAGGCTCAAGTTCATTCGTCCCCCAATAAAATATTGCTGAATCAAACCCTTCTTTATGTGGTGTATAACAAAACGTCAGGTAGACGACTTGTCCGGGTTGGAGTACGAGCGGCAAAAGAGAAGAATCACGAAATGAAAAATTAATTGTATTGCTGAGACGATAGGTATTGTTTAGAATTAACGGTGCATTACCATTATTCCTTATACTTACGGTATCACACTTTGTCGAATCAACTATGACAGTTCCGAAGTCACGATTACCTGCAATAATAATCGGTATTGCTGCCTGACCTATAAGAGCAATGGGCAGCATGTAGCAATCTGTGATAAGATCGAGGGTGTCTTTTTGAAGCGTTGTATCATTTGCAGAAAAACATACATCGATGACCAGCGAATCTCCGACTTTAATCGATGTGGGAAGAGAAGGGATAGTATTTGCAACTCTGAATGACTGACTATTGCGCTTTAATTTTGCAGATGTAATGTTAAATGGGGAACCACGATGAACAACTGAATCCTTGCCTGTCTTTGTCGTATCACCGCTTTGATGCTTCGTATCTCCGATATTATAAAACACATATTTGGAGCAGGAATCTCTTCCAATACGAGATTTCAGATATCTTCCGTTATCGGGTATTAATTTCAATAGAAGCGATTGATAATGCAACTCTATAATCTTTGCATTTCCCTGATCATCAGTAATAAAAAGCGGCGCGTATGCAGAATTTATAGGATTATTGACTAATACTTTTAAACAAACGTTCGAATCATTTTCTGAAAAATAGATTTCGTTGGTATGGTCGGGATCGAGCGAATCATCGATCCGTGAGTTTGCATATTGGAATCCCGGCTTCACAAAATTACCGGCAGTATCATCCAAAAGCGTTACGCTTCTGATAGCCCCACCGGGGATAGAATCATGGACACATACATTCCAATACGCGCAAAAAGTATCTACCGTCACGCGCATATGGGACTGACCGGCTCCGAGTTTCATACCAACAGGCGCAGCGTACGAGAAGAAAAAATCATCCCCATCAAAATCACCGAGATCAAAATTCGGGTCAAGCGCGCGAAAGCCATAACTATAAATCATAAATGGCCGGGTACCAACTGCATAGTAACTCCCCGGACTTAATTGAAACTGTTGTCCCATAAGATTAGGGTAATTTGGAATAGATTGGAACTGAGCTCCGAGAGACAGGACAGTCTTGATGGGTTTGATCTGACCGCCATTCAATGAACCTTTAATTACAGTATCCAAATCCCCTTTCTCACAAATAATATTGACGTAATACCCTTGCAAGGTTTCAAATTTATTAGCTGGAACATACCATAAATATGATGTTCTCCAATGCGACATCGGCACGATCGTCATCATGCTTGGCGCAGGGTAAGGAGCAGCAGTTGCAAAATTGCGTTGGTCGTACATCATCACGCTGAATTTTTTGCCGTTCGTTGTTTCAAAATCGACGGGACATGTTACACCGATGCGTTCTGGTACAGGATGAGCATATCTCGCAATGGCAAGATCGACCGGAGAGTTAAGACATTGATCATAGCATTTGACCTTCGAGCCTAGAGAATCATACGCATAAACGCGATAATTTTCTCCTACTCCTTCATATGTATTCGGATCAGCAGGCTGAGAGTCTTTAAGCGGAATCGAAACATATCCTGTTGTATCCCAATACTCGACCGGTATCATTTGCTCGATCATAAAATCACGGCCTTCTAAATTTCTTCCGCTTACTCCGCCAAGAAATGCATCCTCATGTGCTCCGAGAACAGCGATCGGTTTATTTGATTCTACAATAGAGCCGGAAATATCCGTAAGATTATCATCACTTCCTGACTTTACAAGATAACATTGCCCGCGATTAAGTATCACTGTATATGGAATAGCAACACCTTTCGCACCTGCGCCTGAATTCACTCCTATATGCCCCTTCATTGTTGTTGCATTCGGTATGATCGTCACGATTGTATTATCATAAGGTGCAACGATCTCAAAACAACCATGTGAAATTTCAAGACTACTTGGACCTAAAGATCCTCCGAGCAACCCCCCATTGCCAGGGTTATCATTATAACTTGATACAACATATTTCTTCCCGAGCACTGGAGTAGCAAGTGCAAGATAGCTTCCACCGGCGCATGCTCCGGTACTGAAAAACTCAACATTAATCGCACGATCAGCCGTCACGTGACAAGCTCCGTACTCAGCAACGTCTCCCGAATCAGCCATTTTTATTTGGCTGAGATCTAATGGTATTTGGATACCTGTCCGAGCGGGAACAGCATAGCGTTTACCTTGAACTTCAACGCCGGTCTGTCGATCAAAGTAGGATACGGTAATATAATTATCCGAATAACTGGATACTAAAATATATGCACCATAAAAGCCTCCGGTCGAGGAATGAGCAACTTTATTATAACTTGGATAGATGTATCCCACAAAGAAATCCTTTCCGTCAGCAGGTAATGATAAACTCTGAGCATACGATCTTCCTCCCAATACAATGATCGAAAGAAGAAATATGTATAGAAATTTTTTCCACATTATTTAATGATCTCCAGTTTTTGCGTTGCAACAATTTTTCCGGCAGTTAGCCGGACATAGTAGATGCCGCTTTCAAGATTCGAAAGTGATATTTCAGATTCACGTAAGCTTAAGTCTCCGCCTACCGTATGGCTATCCAGAGATGCAGTGTGATACACTTCACGTCCGAGCACATCGAAAATACTGAAATTTACTTTTCCATCAGCAGGTATGGAGAACGAAATCGAAATTGATTTACCGCTGGTCATCGGATTCGGACGGATGGTAAACGGTGAAGATTGCAGCGCGGATTTTACGCCGCTTTTATTCGCCACTCCGATAAGTTTTAGATATTCGGATGAATCTTTGGTCGCACCGGGTCGCAGATAGGAAACGACAATCGAATCGATTCTGGTTACAAAGCGCTCATGATATGGTTTGCTAAAATCGGGTTTGAAAACGACATCTACCCAAATTGAATCTCCGACAAACATATTAAAATCATAAAGCGGATAACCTAATTGGTCTCCACGAATATAAAATTCGGATTTCGTAGCTCCAATTATATATACAGAGTCAACATGAGTCATTGCAGTGTTTGTATTGAGAAGCCACACGCGCTGCACAACACTATCAACTCCGCCTGTAGAATCCGGCACGAAATATTGGCTCTGCCTATCCCAGATAATGCCGGGTTTAATGGGACTGCCTTTGAGATATGACCATGATTTGATTAGATTTTTGTATGGAGCATCGATATTTGTATTCCAATCAATGGTCGTCGAATCAATGCCCGATAGCAGCGTCGGCGAATAGCAGACTAACAACGTAATACTATCTCCGGGTTGTATAGTAATGGGGGTGAACTTGCCGAGAGAGAATTTCTTTGCATCATGCAAAAGAAAATTCTCTGTTAGGATGAACGGCAGCGTGCCGATATTCGCAATAGTAAGAGACTTACACAGAGTTGTTCCGATAGCAACATTCCCAAAATCAATATCGCTTGCTTTAATAATTCCAACACCACCTTTGCCAACAATAGGAAGTGGTGCATCGAAACAATCGGTTCTTAGGATAAGCGAATCATAAAAATCGCCCGTATCCTTTGCATCAAAGCAAACATTTACCATCAGCGAATCGCCTGGATGCAAACTCAAAGGCAAGGATGGTGTGACGGACGCGATCTTAAAATGACCGTCATTTTTTTTCAAATTGATAGCGTTAACATTGAAGGATTTTTCGCCGCTCAATGCATCATTGATATATACCAACGTGGAGCAAACCTCAGCGCCGATCTTTGTAATCGGATAAATAAGCGTATCGATCTTTACCGGATAATCAGGTGATTTTGTCAAATGAATCTGCGCGGCTTTGTAATGCAATTCCAGAACTCTGTGGGACCCTTTGCTATCAACGATGTAAAGCGGTACATAAGAGCTGTCAAATGGATTTGATACAAGTACATCAAAGCATTCCGTCGTATTATCTCCTGAAAAATCTATTTCCTTTTTATCTTCGGGATCGAGCGCTGGGTCGAAGTGAACATTATGAAATTGTTCACCCGGACGGTAATAATTTCCGTTCGGATCATCGAGTAATGTTACGCTTCTGATGCCGATACCGCCGGTATCTTTCACACAGATATGCCATGAGGCACAAAGTGTATCAACTTTAGCAGTCGGACTTCCGATGCCTGAACCTAACGTCATTCCAACAGGCGAAGCATAGGAGAAAAAATAATCGTCTCCGCAGAAATCCCCGAGATCACGGTCAGGATCAATAGCGCGCATACCGTAATGATACATCATGAATGCCCCTTGAAGCATCGTATCTATCGGAACGAGAGTATCAATCTTTGTTCTGATATTGGTGAAATAATAGGCACCGGGAGAAACGCCAAACCTATCTCCCTCGAGTTCAGGATGATTTGGTATCACCTTATAACTTCCCTGAGGAGAAAGATAGGTAAGTCTATTCAATGGACCCCCATTTAATGAATATCTGATGTTACCGGCAGAAAGATCTCTTTTTAAGCCAATAATATTGACGTAATAATTCTGGAGCACTTCAAACGTATTGGCAGGAACATAAAATAAGAATGATGTTTTCCAATGCGACATCGGCACAATGCTCATCATTGCTTCAGCCGGATGCAGAGCGCCACCATTGCCCTGATCACGAAGATCGTACATCATTACACCGAATTTATGACCGTCGATTGTATGGAATTCCATGGCACAACCCGTATTATTTTCCGGAGTCGGAAAGGCAAACTTGGTATCGTGCATCGCCTTATCAGCCACATTACAATCAGACATCCTCACTGCCGCCCCGTAGATGTCATTTGTATATACACGGTAATTTTCACCATAACCCGCATCTCCAGGCTGGGTACCTGCTCCGTCTTTTAGAGGAATTGATACATATCCCGTCGAATCCCAAGATTCCGAAGGAATTAACTGCTGAATCATGAAATTCCTGCCTTCGAGTGTTCGAGAACCTACATCACCAATAAAAGCATCTTCATGTCCACTAAGAACAGCGATGGGTTTATTGGAAACGACGGTTGAGCCTGATATATCACACTCCGCGCTAATGCCCTCTCCTTTGACCCAATAGCATTGTCCACGCCTAAGTGATACGGTATAGGGATGTTGCTGTCCATCAGCTCTTCTTCCGCAATTAATGCCAGTATGACCGCCTGCTGTCGTGGAAGTTGGAGTAATTGTTACGTTCGTTCCGTCGAATGGTGCGATGATCATAAAAAAACCTGAAGCCTGTTCTTGCTGGGATGTAATGCCAGCACCCAAATCGGGATTATCATAATAACTGGCAATCACATAATTCTTTCCTAACCCGGGAGTAGGCAATGCGAGGTACAATCCGCCGGAACATGCACCAGTACTGAAATACTGAACACTTATCGGTTTTTGGGAGGTAATATGACATGCTTTATACTCCGCCGTATCTCCCGGTTCCGTCATTTTCATTGAGGCAAGATCCAGCGGAACCTGAACTGCACTTCGTGCCCTAATAATTTTTGAAACGGAAGCGACCTCATTCCCTCCAGCATCGAAGTAAGAAAACTTTACTCTATTATTATCTTCATAGCTTGAAACAAGAGCAAAGGCACCAAAAAAACCGTGGAAATCACGTCCTGCCTGACCTGTGTTTTTATTAAAACTCGGGTAGACAAAGCCGATATAAAAATCCTTTCCTTCAGAGGGTAATCCCTGCTGCTGAGCCGATGAACTTTCAGCGAAAAAAAGAAAGACTAATAGAAGTAACGCAGCTTGTTTAACAAGCTGTGTAGAACTCATGGATGATTTTTTCATAGTTTTTTTTAATGCGCGTAACTCACAGTCACATATAAAGACTTCGGAATTAAGGTTTTGTTACATATGACCACAAAAGGGATTTATTCCCTTCTTACAAGAACGCTTAAGACATGGCTAAGTTACAAAAAAGCCCCCTATTTTATTATCTCCAGTTTTTGCGTTGCAACAATTTTTCCGGCTGTTAGCCGCACATAGTAAATGCCGCTTTCAAGATTCGGAAGCGGAATTTCTGATTCACGCATATTAAATCCCGTGCCCGTCGTATGGCTATCAAGTGATGCATTGTGATATACTTCGCGTCCAAGCACATCGAAAATGCTGAAATTTACTTTACCATCAGTAGGCAGAGAAAATGACACCGTAATTGACTTGCCATTGGTCATCGGATTGGGACGGATCGTAAACGATGGAGATTGCGGCGTGGAATTTACACCATTTTTATTCCATGTGCCGATGAGTTTTAAGAAAACAGGACTATCTACAAGAAAAACCGGGTCAAGATAGGTG
>JANYLL010000337.1 GCA_025357895.1 Ignavibacteriota bacterium | reverse complement strand
AATGAAAAACCTATAACTCTTTCTCTGAATTCTATAACTCCTATGCTATCGAGATGACGTAAATTTGTACTGCTTTAACAGGCTGAAATTTATTATTTTACGTCAAATGCCCTGGACTCAAATTTTTTGGTTATTCGTACTCTCAATTCCGGTTGCCTGCATTTCGTGGACGGTCACTCATGAAGAGGTCTTTCGCGAGCCGAGAGATTACTGTAAAGAGAGATACGAGAAAAGCAAGGCGTTGCTTGTTCGTAAATTTTTCTATCTTTTTACCTGCGAATATTGCTTCAGTCATTATGTAACGATTCTCATCTTGTGTATTTCAGGTTTTAAAATGCTTTTTGATGATTGGCGGGGATATTTGATCGCAGGATTTTCGATCGTCTGGATCACTAATATTTATATGAGCCTCTATGCTCATCTTCGCATTGATATAAAAGTTGAGACCCTCGAAAGCAAACTTGAAGAAGCCCAAGTAAAACAACAAGGACTGACAAAATGAATGACATTTCAAACCCTGTAATTCCAATCTTATTTCCTCTAATCATTTTTCTAATATTTTGGGGAATATTTTATTTTGCTTTCCCAGGTCTTTGGAGGGGTTTGAAGTTTGGTGCGCAGCGTGCTTCAGTCATCGTTTTTCAAAGCGGTTTAAAAAAGTGGTCGGATGCAAATCCTAAATTGAGAGGTGTTCTGCTGTATCTCCCAATGATCCTGATCCTTATACTGGGAGGTTTTGCAGCATTTGGAGCCGGTACATTATTCGGAGATCTCGGTAAAAGTTTTAGGCTTACTGATTCCGGAGTTTATCATATTGATCAAGCCGTTAACTTATGGTTTCGAACAGAGCGGTTCCCCGGTCTTACCATTCTTTTTATCGCTGTCACCGATATAGGCGGACCGATCGGTATGTGATTAATTGCAGTCGTTATTTCAGTGCTCCTTGTCCGGAAAGAACGTGCGTCTGCAGTCTACATGGTAGTGACATCATTAGGCGGGCTTCTCTTAAATGTCGGATTGAAATTGCTTTATGCTCGTGCAAGACCTGATTTCGCAACGGCGATTGCCGTTGCACAAGGTCGTTCTTTTCCAAGCGGGCATGCAATGGGTTCTTACATTATTCTCGGAGCAATAGCTTACCTTTTACTAAGACAAAATTACACCTGGAAGCTGAAATCCGTTCTTTTAGCAATTATCGTAACTCTCATATTACTTGTAGGCTTATCACGGGTCTATCTTGGTGTTCATTGGAGTTCCGATATTATTGCCGGCTGGTGTGCCGGAACAGTGTGGTTAGCTTCAGCTACAGTTGCATTCGAAACGCATTTACGGATCCGTCAGATCAAGAGAGGTGCTCAACCTTCCGCCGCAGGAGCAGATGTGCCGGATAAACCCATACCGCCATCAGAACCTAAGACGGAAAACGTTTCAGAGCAGGCAAAAAAAACAACAAAATGAAGACGAAAAAAGGAAGTACGGCAGGGAAAAAAAAGGAGATCATCTTTATAAGCATTACTGCAACGATCCTCGTAATCATTGCTGTCTTAAATTTTGCAACCGGCGATAAACATGTTCAGAAAGAACTCGAGCATCTCTATGCTACTCATGACACTCAATTCTTGCGTGCGATGGGTGTTGTGTTTGGACCTGCACTTGTGGGTGGGAATAAGATCGATGTACTCCTTAATGGAGATGAGATATTTCCAGCAATGCTCGAAGCGATTCGCAGCGCGAAGAAATCCATTACATTCGAAACATATATTTATTGGTCTGAAACGATCGGGCATGAATTTGCGGATGCACTTTCTGAACGGGCTCGTTCGGGAGTTAAAGTTCACCTACTTGTTGATTGGTTAGGAAGTGACAGGATCGATAAAGATGATATAAAAAAGATGCATGATGCCGGAGTTGAATTCCAGAGCTATAATCAGATTGCATGGTACAATATTTCACGATTCAATAATCGCACACATCGAAAGCTTCTTATCATTGATGGACGTATAGGTTTTACCGGCGGTGTAGGTATCTCCGATCAATGGAGAGGCAAAGCTCAGGATCCTGATCATTGGCGGGATACACATTTTAGAATTGAAGGTCCAGTAGTGACACAATTGCAATCTGCCTTCATGGATAATTGGATAAAATCAACAGGAAAAGTTTTGCATAGCGAGGAGTATTTTTCGCACGTGGATTCCGCAGGGACACGATCGGCACAGGTATTCAGCAGTTCTCCTGCGGGGGGAGGAGAAAGTATGGAGCTAATGTATTTACTTGCGATCAATGCTGCAGAGCACACTATTGAGCTATCAAGCGCGTATTTTGTACCTGATGATCTATCGATCAAAGCCTTAGTAAGTGCCTTGAAGCGCGGCGTTAAAGTCCAGATAATTACTCCCGGTCCGCATATTGATAATGGCACCGTTCGAGCTGCATCGCATTCGCGCTGGGGAGAAATTCTAAAAGCGGGTGCGGAAATGTATGAATATCAACCGACGATGTTTCATTGCAAGGTCATGGTTGTTGATGAAATATTTACGACTGTCGGTTCGACCAATTTTGATCCACGATCTTTCAGGCTTAATGCTGAGGCGAACTTGAATATCTATGATGCCGATTTTGCTATGGCGCAAATAAATATATTCCGGAATGATCAGGCTCAATCACAGCGGCTTACTTATGCTGATTGGCAGGCACGTCCTTTAACTGAAAAAATTTGGGGTTCGATCGTATCTATTTTTGATGCGGAGCTTTAATAAATAGTTTGCATTTTTATAATATGACAAAGATATAAAATTTTCCTTAAATAGTGTAAGGAATAATTCGTCTGTGTTCCGTAATTTTGTTTACCTACAAAGAATTTAACAATAAAAAATAAATTAATATGACAACTTATCAAAATGACCACCTTACAGATATTGATGTAGATCAGGATTCTGTAGTTACCGGAATGTTCAATGATCCGGAATCTGCCGAAAAGGCGTATAAGTCTCTCCATGAGAGAGGCTATAAAACAGAAGACATTAATGTTGTGATGTCAGACGAAACAAAGAAAAAGCACTTTGAGAAAAAAGGTGAAACCGAGATCGGTACCAAGGCTCTGTCTGGGGCAGGAACAGGCTCGGCAATTGGCGGTACTCTCGGAGCAATTGCAGGTGCAGTTGCGGCGATTGGTACGACATTGCTGATCCCGGGTCTTGGCTTAGTTATCGCAGGTCCTGTAGCTGCGGCATTAGCAGGTGCCGGAGCTGGAAGTATTGCCGGTGGCGCCATTGGTGCTCTTGTAGGATCAGGAATACCTGAGGCGCGGGCTAAAGTATATGAAACAGGCCTCAAGGAAGGCAAGGTAGTTCTTGCTGTGAAGCCGAAAAATGGAGATGATGCCAATTACATTGAAAACCAATGGCAAACTCATCACGGTGAAGAAGTTTATCGTTAAGCTGTTCACACAACATATAATTCAGACCCTGAGATCGCGAACGTGATCTCAGGGTGATTATTAAAACAAATACATATGAAACCACAGATAATTCTCTTTTCTTTTATTGGATTACTTCTTACGTCGCTCTCAGGCTGCACACTTATCGGTGATATGTTCAAAGCCGGTATATTTGTTGGTATTTTAGTCGTTGTTGTGATCGTCGCTCTAATCGTCTTTATTTTTAAAAAAATGTCGAATAGAAACTAAAGTGTTCTGCAAAAGGTAGTCTATAA
>JANYLL010000324.1 GCA_025357895.1 Ignavibacteriota bacterium | reverse complement strand
ACTGCGACACTTATCGTAACGCTTGCAATTCTTTCCGGCTTTGAAAAAACGCTGACAGATAACATTGTAGGCTATACTGCTCACGCTGAGATCACATCGTATGGAAATCGGCCGCTTCCCGATTATCAAGGTTCGATCAGATATCTCGAACGCAAAGTCCCCGGCATTCGGGCACTTTCTCCGTTTGTCCAGCAAGAAGCAGTATTAAGAACATCACAAGGAATTGCAGGAATTATTATTCAAGGAGTACTTCCCGATGACTCCTTAACTTTAGCATTTAAACGAATTATTAAAGGATCCGTTTTGGCATCACTCCAGAATGATTCAATACCGGGGATATTACTTAGTAAAGGTATTGCAAAAGATCTGAGAACAGATATCGGCAAAACCGTTACTGCGCTGAGATTTCATGAAGGGATGCAAACGCGCGAAGATATTTTATCGCATCTGAAAAAATTTCGTGTAGTAGGAATTTTTGAAACAGGAATGACTGAGTATGATAACGGGCTTGCATATACGACACTTGATGCTGCGCAAAACTTTTCAGGATTTAGCCCAACACAAGTGAGCGGATTCAGAGTATTAGGCAGTGATCTTTCACAAGCCAGGAATTTGAGTAAAGACATTACAAAAATAATTCATTACCCTTATTTTGCTCAGAGCGTCTTTGATATTTATCCAACGATCTTCGGTTGGATCGAATTGCAGAAGAAGCCGATTCCTATCATCCTTGGATTAATCATTATTGTTGCTGCATTTAATATCATTTCCACATTACTGATCATGGTAATCGAAAAAACGAGGACGATCGGCATTCTAAAATCTCTTGGTGCGCAAGATGGGGGCATCGCTCGAATATTTCTTACGGAAGGAATATTCATCACCCTTTCAGGCGTCGTAATCGGCAACTTCATAGGATTTGCAATCTCATGGCTTCAATTGACTTTTCATTTCTTTAAATTGCGAAGCGATATATATTTTATGTCGAGCGTACCCATCTCTATTGATTGGGAGCATTACGTGATTGTCAGCACGATTGCAATAGTGATCTCACTATGCGCAACGCTTATTCCTGCTCGAATTGCTTCCCGCGTTTTACCTCTTAAAGCATTAAAATTCGGATGACGCCAATTCCTGTTGTTACCGCATTGATCATAAAAGACAACAAGGTACTTATGTGCCAACGTCGGGCTGATAAATCGTATCCTCTTCATTGGGAATTCCCCGGGGGCAAAGTTGAGTCCGGTGAAACGTTATTGCAGGCGTTGCAGCGTGAACTTCAGGAAGAGTTGGTCATTTCGATTTCCGAAGCTGGGCAATGGTTCGAGGATACTATGACGTATTCAAATGGTCTTACCTATCATGTTACTTTTTTTCATGTCGGGGTATTTCAAGGTGATCTTGTTAATACCGAGTTCAATGAAATAGGTTGGTTCACCGCAGCAGAACTTGATTTTATTCAACAACTATCCGGAAACCTGAATATCCTTGAAAAGATAGCCGAGGAAGGGTTACCTCTGTGAGTGGCCGTACAATCAAATTATCTATCGCTGATAAAAAAAGGTTTGACGAAATTCAAAAAGTAATTCTTGCATGGTATAAAAAAAACAGACGCGAGTTTTCCTGGAGAAAAAAGTTTCGTCATCCTTATGAAGTCCTCGTTTGTGAAGTGATGGGGCAACAAACTCAGGCATCGCGGATAGAACAATTCCTCCCTCGATTTCTTAAACGATTCCCGACCATTGAAGTATTAGCAACTTCTGCGAAATCAGCCGTTATAAAGGAATGGCAAGGACTCGGGTATAATAGACGTGCTTTAAATTTACAACGAACTGCAATTGAACTCACAAATAAACCTTTTCCGAAAACAAGCGATGAATTGCTTAGACTTCCCGGAATAGGTCATTATACAGCAAATGCAATATTAATATTTGCCTATAATAAACCAATTACAACAGTTGACGTAAATATTGAAAGAGTGCTTTCAAGACTCTATAAAAAAATGCTGAATATAAACGGCATGCTTTCGAAAAAAGAAGTATTTTCGATTGCAGAAAAGATCCTTCCCGCAAAACAATCACGATTATGGCATGAGGCCTTAATGGATTTCGGAGCAACGATCTGCACTAAAAGAAATCCACAATGCAGTGAATGTCCTCTTTATCATGAATGTAAATCCGGAAAGGTATTAATACAGAAGACGCCAATAAAACATAAAAAGTCCAATCAAGAAATAAAATATTTTGGACATCCTAAAAGAATTTGGCGAGGGCGGGTACTTAAACTAATTGCGCAGAATAAAGGAATAAAGAAATCTTTGATTGTAAAAACTCTCATCTATTCAGAAAATAAATCTGAATTTACTGTTCTTATCAGCAACGTACTTGACGATCTAACCAAAGATGGATTTTGCAATGGAAGCAAGAATAATACGTACCAACTTGCTTGAATGACATGAAGATTCTTCCTGAACCCTGGCTCACTATGTATTTCGAACGCAAAGAAGTAATTGCTCTGCGTCTGGAAGATTTTTCACGAGTACAGCCGGAGGAATATTTTTATGAATTGCTTTTTTGCATTCTTACCCCTCAATCACATGCAAAAAATGCTGATGCTGTCATTAATAAATTGAAGCAAGATAAATTTCTTGAATACGGTTTTGATCCGATGCCCTATCTACGCGATCCGCAGCATTATATCCGTTTTCATAATGTAAAGAGCAAACGTTTGCTTCACATCCGCGAAATTTATCCGCAGGTACACACGATACTAGTCAATGATCGAAGCGATATAGCTCAACTCCGTCAGTCCATATTGACAATGATACCAGGTTTAGGTTTAAAAGAATCATCTCATTTCCTTAGGAACATAGGCGTTCAAGGTCTTGTCATCCTCGACCGGCATATTCTAAAACACCTGAAGGCATTAAAGATCATTGGAACAATACCAAAGTCACTAACTCCGAAACTATATTATTCAATTGAGAAGAAATGGCTGAAGT
>JANYLL010000311.1 GCA_025357895.1 Ignavibacteriota bacterium | reverse complement strand
TTCCTTGATCCGGCGAGGCGCTTTCGGCGATGGCTTTTCTCATGCCTGTATCAGCTTGGACGTTTTGCATGTTGTAATAATCAAGCACACCAAGTTTTCCGGAACGGAAAGCTTCGGCAATTGCCATAGGAATTTGCGCTTCGGACTCCACAACCTTTGCGCGCATTTCCTGGACTCTGGCTTTCATTTCCTGCTCGAATGCAATAGCAGCGGCGCGGCGTTCCTCGGCTTTGGCTCTGGCAACTTTTAATTCGGCTTCAGCCTGATCGCTTTGCAGTTTTGCGCCAATATTCTGACCAATATCCACATCAGCAATATCAATCGAAAGAATTTCATACGCCGTTCCTGAATCGAGTCCTTTTGCAAGAACGGTTTTCGAAATATTATCCGGACTTTCCAACACTTCTTTATGTGAATTGCTCGAACCGATCGTCGTCACGATTCCTTCGCCGACTCTTGCAAGGATCGTCGCCTCTCCTGCTCCGCCGACAAGGCGCTCGAGATTTGCGCGGATCGTAACCCTTGCAACAGCAGTAACCTGAATACCATTTTTTGCAACGGCAGCAACAGGCGGAGTTTCGATAACTTTTGGATTCACCGAAAGCCTGACCGCTTCGAGCACATCGCGGCCGGCAAGATCGATCGCTGCGGCGCGATTAAAATCAAGATCGATATTTGCTTTATGTGCACTGATCAAGGCATTGATAACTTTCGGCACGTTACCGCCTGCCATGTAATGCGCTTCGAGCGACGGAATATCAATATTGATACCGGCTTTCGTTGCGGTGATCTTCGAGCGGATAATGACATCGGGCGGCACTTTGCGGAAACGCATTCCGACTAAGTCGCCGAAAATGCGTACCTTCACTCCGCTCGATAGCGCCGTGATCCATAGACCAAGCGGCACCATATAAAGCAAAAAGATGAGAAAAAACAGACAGGCAACGATAATGCCGATGGAAAGTCCTGAAATGGGGTTCATGGGTTATGGTTGAAAATTGTTATTTAGATACAAACTTACGACAGGAAACCCAATGAATGATAAAAAACAGAGACGCGGAAAATTTCCGCGTCTTTTAATAATAAAATATCGCCGGCTTATTACCGATTCACAACAAGTTTTCGTGTCGCTATCCCACCGGGGCAAACCAGACGCAAATAATATTCTCCGATACTCAATTCATGAATATCGACAGCGACAGATTGTTTCCCTGCCTGCAAATATCCACTGAAAATATCTTTGACCTTCACTCCAAGTTCGTCATAAAGCTGCAAGATAATAACACCGGAATTCGATATGAAGATGTTTGCCGAAGCGCTGAGTGCTGCTGGATTCGGTACAATCGAAAATGAAACCGAAGTATTACCGGTTATTGGCTGTTTCACTCCAGCTAATACTAAAGGATCCGGTGGGTATTTGATTACCGTGAAAGGTGTTGTATCCTGTCCGATAATATGCTGGAACATTCGGATGTTCTTAATATTTTCCGTAGCTGTATTCCAATCACCATAAATCACTCCATAGTTATACCACATATTTGCTGCGCCATTATAATCCCATTGAGTCATTGTCTGAGCTAAGCAATACATAACGGTTCCCTGGTAGGATCTTTCCATATTGGCAGGTTGTATCTTAAGAAGCCAGTTATAATGTTTTTTATAGTCAATTGTGGTTATTCCCGGAATTTGAGCCATATCTCCTTCTGATTCTGCAATAGCATAGTTTACTTCTCCAGGTAAAGTTGTCGCATAGGGATGCTGCTCTACATATTCGCGAATATACATATATGCCAGCGCCGGATCACTTTGCTGATAACCATAAGCCCTCTCATAGAGATACAAACTATCGGTAAGGGAATCCAATACTTGAGTAGGAGTATTACTCATTTGCAAGCCTTCAGTTGTGAAAAGAGGATTCGTATCTTCAAAATGGACCTGTGAGAAAACATTGGATTGAAATTGCGAAATAGTAAGCAGTAACAGAATTGCCAACATCTGACAACTCCTTCTATAAACTAGTTGGAAGATCGAGCCCACCGAGTAGAACGATGTATGTGTTTCACAATTATACATGAAAACTTTGCCGTACAGGTATCTCCGACCTACTATTCGATTATATCAAATTCGCAATGATTTTAGTCAAATATACGACATATTTTCCTAAAATGCAAGGTTTTTTCAGACCTATTTTAAAATAGTTTTAAAAGCGGCGAAATTTAAGTAAAAAAACAATTATTTGCTACGGATTTACAACCCAGGCTTCCTCAAAGACAACTTGTTTTATCTCCGGCAATGGATATCCTAAAAATCTTTCGCCGATCGATTGAAATTTTCTTGGAATATCGCTGACAAGAAATAGATGTTCGGGTTTTGCTTTTAAAGAATTTGCTTCTAACGTTTTCACTTGGCGGGCAGCAACTGCTCCGGAATTAATAAGTTTTACATCATTTCCCATTACATGTCCAATAACTTTTATAAGCACAGGATAGTGCGTACAGCCTAAGATCAGCGTATCGATTTTTGCTTCGTGCAGAGGTTCGAGATATTCCCGGACAACAAGTTCTGCAACAACCTTATCTTCCCATCCCTCTTCGGCAAGCGGCACAAAAAGCGGACAGGCTTTTGCAAATGTTTCTATCTTCTTACCAACTCGCTCTGCTTCATTATGTAATTCGATCTCGTAGGCTTTGCTTGAAATCGTTGCTTCAGTCCCGATAATTCCTATTCTTCCTGATGAAGAAATTCGGAGAGCTTCCTTACAAGCCGGTTCGATCATTCCGATAACAGGAATATCTCCGGCAAGAGATTTCACAACGTCAAGAGCGACAGCGCTGACCGTGTTACATGCAACGACGATAAGTTTTGGCTGATGCAATAGAAGCAATTCTGTATCTTCTTTTGCATAGCGGCGGACAGTATCGACAGATTTTGAACCATAAGGAACCCGTGCCGTATCGCCGAAATATACGATGCGTTCATCCGGTAAACGCGCAAATAATTCTTTAACAACCGTCAAACCGCCGATACCGGAATCGAAAACACCAATGCAATTTTGTTCGCTCACTTATCTGAAGGATCGGAAGGAATTTTTACGGGCGGAATCTTTTTTTGCTGGCGCTGCAAATTCATAAGCGAATCTTTCGAGCCTGCATTCTTCTGATCGAAGACATCAACATTTCCACGTCTCATTGCGCCCGGTGGTGATGATTGTCCAGGTTTCTGAGGATGTTCTTTTTCCATTTTTTCGCGTGCTGCCTGACGAATTGGAGTAAGATTGAGATTTAAGGTACGGGCAATATACATTGTTGCGTCGCTGGAGCCACGCTGAAGATTAGTCCATACATCTGCAATGTGTTTTCCTTCAGGAGTTTGTATAAATGCAATATATTTTTTCAATTCCTTCGCGCTTAAATTCCTGCGGTAGATATCGAAATACAGCTTCTCAAATGCCTTGTTGTCAAGATTCTTGAATGCAGCCTTTGCAGCTTCGGCTGAATCAATGCCCTGCATCGCAAACGAACGCGACATACCCTGAAAATATTGGTCTGCCTGCTCTTTCACCGATTTCGCAGGTTTGATCATCGGATAAAATTCTTTGAAGAGTTTTACAAATTCCTCACTATCGGGATACGACTTTGGAACTGTGGGAGCTACTGTCCTGCCCGGTTTCATCATCATAGGAGGGTCTTCCTGTGAGAAAGCTATACTGCAAGAAAAAAAGATCGTTAAAAAAATTAGGAGTTTCATATAGTTGAATATTTCTGAATGATTACAGCGTATGTAACGATACTCAGGGGAATAAAAGTTTTCAGATGGTATCTGCTCCGAGTTCAACCCACTTCCCGCCCGAAAATACTTCGAACTTCGTAAAAGGATGGACTTCCCATAGCGAACCACGAGACTTGCCCACTTCATCTCCATGTTCTTCATCCCAAAGGATCCAACCGGAAACTCTGACCTTCGCATTCTGATCAGCAAGTTTCTCGAAAGTATGGAGTTGCCAGCCAGGAAATTGTTCTTTCCAAAAAGGTGTGGCTTCGACGACAATGCCTTTATTTTTATTTTGTCCCGGAAATTCCGTTATCCAAATATGAAAATCATGATACGTATCACTTTTTCCGTTACATGCTTCCGATCCTGATTCTTTTGCATGCGCCAAATATCCGACAAGCTGCACTCCACGATTTTCATTTATGGCCGCTTGATCTATCGCAGAAGATGTCCATCTGCTGCGTCTTTCTTTACCCATCAAATCTAATGCATCATGGGGTAAAGAAATTATCTGACTGATAGTCAAAGGTATGAACACTGCCGATGCCGCCCACCTGTTCTTTTCTTTATTTAATTCAGGGTCGCCGCCAATGCCTTCGGGAGGAATGCCATGAAAATCATTTGGAGCAGTGCCGATATAATGCGAAGGCTCAATTACTTTTGTACTACTTTGATGAAGCAAAAGATAAAATACAATAACAATTGCTACTAAAAGAGCTGCACCAATAAGAATTTTTTTATTTTTCATCCTTCCGCCTTCATCCTTCATCCTTACTAAGACGTTTCCATCCCGATATCATTGACCAGAAATTCTGCCAACCTGATATCGAGACCATAAAAATATGACCAAGAAAAAAGAAAATAAATGCAGCCATGAAAAAGAAATGAACCCACCGCGCAAAATCATATCCGCCGAAAATCCAGGTAAGCGGCTGCAATTGCACAGGCAGATACAAGACCAATCCTGAAAGCGTCACGCCAATGGCAAGAAACGGAGTGCTGGTATAAGCAAGTTTTTGCAATGAATTATATTTGCCGTATTTCGGATGATCCTTTTCTATCCGCAAATAATATTTGATCATAGGAAGAACTCCGGGAATATCGCGTTTGCGGAAAATCGTGGTATCGCGCCCGTGCCTTGAGATAATATTATAAGTAACAGCAATTACACCATTAACAAAGAAGATCCACATCGCAGCAAAATGCCAAAGCCTCGCTCCGCCAAGCCAACCACCTAAGAGAATCCATTTCGGAAAATGGAAATCAAAAAGAGGAGAAGCGTTAAATATTCGTAAACCGCTTGTAACCATGATCGAAAGGGCAATGAAGTTCAGCCAATGCGTCGTTCGCACGACAAGAGGATGAAGATATTCTTTGTCCGGTTTAGTTTTCATTACATTCCAGCATGCCAGTCATAGCCTTGATCCTCCCAATATCCGCCGGGTTTTTTATCAGTAACGACAAGTTTGGTAAGCCACTTCGCACTTTTATATCCGAGTTTTGTCGGCATGACGATTCGGCAGGGCGCTCCATGCTCAAGTGAGAGCGGTTTATTATAAGATTCATAACAAAGAAGCGTCTGCGGATGGCGGGCGCTTTCGATATCGTAAGATTCATAATACTTATCGGCGCATTCCACATAAATAAATTCCGATCTCGGATCGGCGCCTATCCAATCTAAAAATTTCCAGAGCGGAGTGCCTCCCCATTTTACATTTTGGCTCCAGCCTTCAACGCAGACGTGCTTTGCATTTTCCACGGTCATACCTAACGTCTTAATTTGATCAAGCGAATAAAACCCGGGATATTTTACGTTGCCCCGAACTTCTAATCGCCAGTTGGAAGTTGTATCAGATGGCGGACGGTCTGTATCATAGCTGTTGTTGCGGTATTGGGATTCAGGGGTAAGATCCTTATCCGCGATAGCGGGAGAAAGTTTTGTTGTGCTGAATAATTTTGCTTTCAGACCGTCATCAACTTTTTGAAATTTTAGCAATGCCTCTTCCACTTTTCCTTCGGGCGTTGCATCGCAGGATAGAAGTAATATTGCGAAAAGAAAAACTCCAATAAAATTGAATGGTAATTTCATAGAATTATAACGTCTGCCAAATGCCTCCGGAAAAATATTCAAATTTTGTTATCGGATGCACTTCCCACAAAGAAGCGCGCGTGATGCCAAGCTGCTCCGGATGATCTTCATCCCACATGATCCAACCGGAAATTCTGACCTGCGAATTTTGAGAAACAAGCTCCTGGAATTTCATCAGCTGCCATCCTGAAAATTGTTCTTTCCAAAACGGAGTAGCTTCTGCGACAATTGATTTGCTTTTATTTTTACTGACAGAGTCAGTGATCCAAATATGGTAATCATGATAATTATCATTGTTCCCATTACAACTTTCATTACCTTCTTCTTTTACACCGATTATAAATCCACTTAATCGAACGGCACGTAATTCGCCGGAAGCTGCCTGATTCTGTGCTGCCTGTGTCCACTTATAGCGGTCTTCACTGCCGACGGCAGATAATATATCGTGCTGGATGCCGGTTATATCTGAAACGCTTACATCAATAAAATTTTGTGAAGCAAGCCACCTGTTCTTTTCAATATTCAATAAACTATCTCCGCCTATTCCTTCAGGAGGAATGCCATGAAAATCTTTCGGAGCTGTAGGAGTTGTTTCAGTATTTTGGGTATGGCAAGAGATAAATGCAATGCTTAGGTAAACAAGAAATAATAATTTTGCTTGGGATATTTTCATTTGGAAGAAAATGGGCGGGCTAAAGTCCACCCCATTAATCAAAATAAGATTTCAATGCCAATCAATGGCGATCGCAAAGGCAAGAAATATAAACATCAGTAAAACCCATACCGCAATGCCAATGCCAAGCCATCGCCGGAATTTTGGATTACGATCTATTTGGAGTGGCTTCTCATTCACCGTTAAAATATCCAATGCGGCTGGAATGCCCATTCCATCGCAAGCATGAAGATCAGGATCGAAGCAACGACAAGAGGTGCGTAGGCGATAATAGAAAGGAATTTTGCATCATATTTCAGATGCATAAAATATACGGCAACAAGTCCTGCCTTCACAAGAGCAAACGCGATCAGCAATACGACCATCGCCGTATGTGGCATACCACTTTGCGAAAGTAATACTTCGATCACCGTCAGCACAAAAAGTGCTGCGAAAATTTTGAGATATGTTTTAGTATGGTTAGTTGTGGTATGTTCCATAAATAAATTAGTTGATAGCTGGCAGCAGAGACATTTACTCTAAGCTATCAGCTTATATAAGATACACCAATGTAAAAAGGATGATCCAGATCAGATCGACAAAATGCCAGTACAATCCGACAACTTCGACGTCATCGCCTTGTCCGGCTATCGGTCGTTCGCGCAGCCACTTC